>NZ_JBHZAV010000047.1:0-59393 GCF_042754445.1 Embleya sp. NPDC059213 | reverse complement strand
CCGCCGGGGGCCACCCGCGCGGCGTCCGGGGGGGGTCCCGGTCCAAACCCCCACTTTTAAAAAAACCGCGGCGGGGGGGCGGTATCCTCCGCCTCCCCCCCCCCCCCCGCTCAGTAATGTGGCGACATGAAGCGGACCTCGTTCGGAACCTGGCCGTGTTCCATCGCGCGTGTCCTCGAGTTGTTCGGCGACGGCTGGACGCCGCTCGTGCTGCGGGAGGCGTCCTACGGCGTCCGGCGGTTCGAGGACCTTCAGGAGAACCTGGGCATCGGTCGCAACGTGCTGGCGCAGCGCCTGAATCGGCTGGTCGAGGAGGGCCTGCTCGATCGGGTCCCGTACGAGGAGCGGCGCCCCCGGCACGAGTACGTGCTGACCGCGAAGGGCCGCGACTTCTTTCCGGTGCTCGTCGCGATCGGGCAGTGGGGGGACACCTGGCTCGCGGACGAGACCGGACCGCCGGTGGTCTACCGGCACGGCGGGTCCGAGGGGCACGAGGCGGAACCGGCCGTGGTCTGTTCGGTGTGCGGCGATCCGCTTCACCTGGAGGACGTCGAGCCGTTGGCGGGACCGGGTATGACGCCGCGTCAGGCGCATCGGGCGGTTGCCGAGGGGCGCTGTGGATCGCGTGCCCCGGCGGTGCCGGCGCAGCGTGGGAACTGGTTGCCGCGGATCTGAGGCCCTTGCGGGAGGGGATGCGCGGCCTACGGGCGGGCCGGCTCGCCGCGGTTCAGCTTGTCCCGCAGGCCCAGTTCGGCCCGGTCGGCGGCGGCCTGGCCGTGTCGCCAACCGTCCGCGTCCCGGCCGCGCAGGCGGTGGGTGGTCTTGGTCGGGAACATCCGCTCGGTGGTCTCGCGAACGGCGACGTCGCGTGCGGCCAGGACCGGCAGCAGGCGGTTCTCGGCGGCCTCGTTCGCGCTCGCCTCGGCTTCCTCCCTGGCGGCGGTGAGCCGCTCGCGGATCCGGTCGGCGTAGGCGATCAGGAACGACTGGCGGAAGGTCTTGGTCCGGCGCGAGCGGCCGGACTCGTGGTAGCGCGAGCCGGCCCGGTTCATCGCGGCGGTGGCCTGCACCAGCAGCGAGGTGTAGAGCAACTCGACCGCGTCCAGCTCGGAGTCGAAGCCGACCACGGTGGAAAAGCCCAGTTCGCTCGACCAGATCGCCTGGCAGCCGTTGGCGTCGGCGACCGCGTCCAACAGCAGTGCCTTCGCGCCCTCGTACGGGTTGTCCACGCCGATTCGGCAGGCGGCGGGCGCGTGTCGCGAGCCCTCCTGCGCGCCCAGCAGCGCCTCGTCGATCCGGTGCCGGGTCATCAGCTCCTGCGCCTTGGCGGTGAACGCCTCGGCCTCCTCCGGGAACTCGCTCGACTCGGCCTTGGCGAGCAGGGCACGCACCCGGCCGAGTTGGCGGGGTTCGCCGGTCGCGGGTCGGCTGTGGACCGGCTCCTGGAAGGAGGCGGCGGTGAGCGGCTCGATCGAGGGCAGCCGGGCGATCGAGCGGAGCAGTTCGAGCACGCGCGCGGCGGTGCCGAAGCGGTCCAGGTTGTCCCGGGCGCCCAGCTCGGTCAGGTAGGCGTCGTCCGAACTCCACCACGGGGTGCTCGCGTCCAGGTCGCGCAGTTGCGCGGTCCACCGGCGGCCGGTGCCCGGGTGGCTGCGGGCCTGTGCGGCGACCAGGTCGGCGGCGATCGGGGCGTGCCGTTCGCCCAGCTCGCGGGTGACCGCGCGGACCACGTCGGCGGGTTGCCAGCCGCGCCGCCAGCAGCCGTCCGCGGTGCGCTCGTACAGCGCGAGCACCGCACGCGAGATCTGCGGCCAGTCGCGGGCGGAGGCCGCGAGCAGGGACGCGCCGAGGTCGATCGTGTCCTCCAGGGCGTCGTCGGACGCGCTCAGGACGGCATGGAATTGGGTTTCGACGAGCGTGGTGGGCACCCGTCAAGGATTGCATTTTCGGCGCGCGGACGATTCGGGCCTGCGCGGGGTGGGATGGCGAGCGCTCAGATCCTGGCGTAGCGGCCCGGTGCGGTGCCCACCGCGGCGGTGAAATCGCGGGTCAGGTGGGCCTGGTCGGCGTAGCCCAGGTCGGCGGCCAGCGCCGCCCAGTCGATGCCGGCGCCGTGCTCGGCCCGCTCGGCGACCTCCTGGAGGCGGGCCCGGCGAAGCACCCACTTGGGGCCGACGCCCACGTATTCGGCGAACAACCGCTGGAGTCGGCGGACCGGGACGCCGACCTCGTCGGCCAGGTCGTCGACGCGGAACAGGTTCGGGTTCGTGGTGATGCGCTCGACGATCGTGGCGACCTCGGCGATCGTCGGGTCGACGTCGGTCGGGCCGGCGGCGGGTGCGGGCAGCAGGCCGCGCAGCCAGGACTCCACGATGGTGACCCGATCGCACTCCTCGACGGTGCCGAGCACCCGGTCGCACACGGCCGACACGTCCGGGCCGAACAGGTCGGCCGCGGGCGGCACCCGATCGGTCAGCTCGGCTACCGGACCGGTCAGGAACGGCCGGAAGCCGCCCGCGCGGAACCGGACCCCGAACACGTGGCCCGCGCCGCTCAGCTCGCGCTCGAACACGTGCCGCACCACGCCGTAGACCGCCGGGCGCGGGTGTTCGAAGACCACGTGCACGTTGGGGTGGGAGAGCACCTTCTGCCGGTGGGGCGCCCGCTCGCGCAGGTCCCAGCGCACGATCCAGTGGTATTCGACGAAGGGCGCCAGGTCGGCGGCCGGCTCGTACAGGCTCAGGTCCCAGGCGCCGGGTGCGACGCCCGCGCGCAACACTCCGCGAGGGCGGTAGGGAAGCCTCATCCCGCCACGGTAGGGGGTGGGTGTGACAGGGGCCCGGTGTGGCCGCGGGGCGGCGGGCGGGGGTGTCGCGTTTGTTCAAGACCGGCTTCCGGGGGGCGGCATAGCGTGCGGTCCATGAACATTCACCACCTTTTCGTCGAAGCCTCCGCCGAAGCCGATCGGCTGGCCCACGGCGTCGCTCCCAAGCGCATCGCCGGGCCGACGCCGTGCCCCGAATTCGACACCCGGGCGCTGCTCAACCACTGGATCGTCTACACCTCGCACGGCATGGAGCACCGGGCCCTGCGGACGACGCTGCCCGAGGAGACGACCGCGCGCGACTTCGTCGCCGAGCCGGACTGGGCCGACGCGTACGGCGCACAACTGCGCCGTGCGGTGGCGGCGTGGGCGGAGCCGGCCGTGTGGGAGGGCGAGATCGACTTCGGGGGCGGCCAGACGATGCCCGCGACGGAGATCGCCGCGATGTTGCTCCTGGAGCTGGTGCTGCACGGGTGGGACGTGGCGCGGGCGACCGGGCAGGACTACCGGGCGTCGGCGGAGCTGGGCGAGGCGGTCGAGGGCATCGTGGCGAGGTACGCGGAGATGTACCGCGAGTACGCCGGCTTCGCCGTGCCGGTGGCCGTGCCCGAGGACGCGAGCGCGTTCGAGCGGGCGCTCGGCGCGTCCGGCCGGGACGCGCTCTGGAAGCCCTGAACCGGATCGGGCGCCCCATGGCGTGTCTTCGACACGATCTAGGGTGGCGGCCGAGCCCATTCGGAGGTAGGCGTGACGGCGTTGGCGACACTCGGCGGTTTCGGTTGTACGGTCCGGTACAGCCCGGGCGCGCGGGAGCGGGCCGTGGTCGTCGCGGAGCGGGTGGATCGTGCCGCCGGCTGGCTGACCGAACGGCTGGGCTTCGCGCCGCGCATCCGGTTGTCCGTGGCGGATGCCGCGGACTGGGAGGCGGTGGCGACGGTGCCGCTGTACGGCACGCCGCAGGGCGCGGAGGACCACCTGCGGGTGGCCGCCGACGACGGTTGGTTCGGCGCCGAGCTGTTCGCGGCGATCCGGCCGCACCTGGGGGCGGGCAGTATCGCGGCGCTGCGCGCCGAGTACGGGGAACCGCCGGCGCTGCGCCCGTACTTCGACCTGGTGGCCGTGCACGAACTCACCCATCTCTTCCAGGACCAGGTCTGGCCCGCCTACCCGGGCATGTGGATCGCCGAGCTGCACGCGAATCTCGCGATGGTCGGCTACGCGCACGAGGTGGAGCCGGAACTGTTGCCCGCCCTGCGGGCTTTCACCGCGACCGTGGACGAGTTGCCGGTCGAGGTCACGCCGATTCGCGAACTCGTGGACATGGAGCGCTCGTTCGAGCGGGGCGCGATCAACTTCGGGTGGTATCACTTCTCCCTGACCCGGGTCGCGGAACGGTTGTGGGCGGCGGCCGGCGCGGAGGGGCTGCGTGCGTTGTACGAGCACATCCGCGCCGGTGGCAACGCCGAGCATCCGGTGCTGCGCGGGGTTGCGGCGGAGTGGAATCGGCCTGCGCGGATCGGGGCCGGGGGCTGATCGCCGCGGTTTGCGGGGGTGGCGATCGGTGGTCCGGGCCGGTGGGTCGGGGGCCTCGGGTCAGCCGCTGAGTGCGGCCAGTTCGGGGATCGTGCTCAGTTCGGTGCGCGAGACGATGCCGAGTTTGGGATACGCCTTGTAGAGGTGATGACCGACGGTGCGCGGGCTGAGGAAGAGTTGGGCCGCGATGTCCCGGTTGGACAACCCCTGCGCGGCGAGCCGGGTGATCTGCAACTCCTGCGGGGTGAGCAGTGCGAGCACACCGGCGGGCCGTGCGCCCCGGGGGGTCGCGCTGCCGCCGATCGCGCCCAGTTCGGTGCGTGCCCGATCCGCCCAGGACCGGGCGTCGAGGCGTTCGAACTCCTCCAGTGCGGTACGCAGCCGGTCGCGCGCGTCGGTCTTGCGGCGCATTCGACGCAGCCACTCGCCGTACAGCAGCCCGGTCCGGGCCCGCTCCAGCGGTCGGCGCTCGCTCTCGTGTCGGGCCAGCGCGGCCGCCCACGACTCCTCGGCCGTCTCGTCGCTCGCCAACAGCGCGTGGCAGCGCAACACCAGTGCGTCGGCCCAGCGTTGGTCGGCGCGACCGGCCCACTGCTCGAAGCGGGCCAACGGCTCGCGGGCCCGCTCGGGGGCGCCGGACCGCACGGCCGCCTCGACCAGGTCGGGAATCGATCGGGTCGCGCTGATGTGATGCCGCAGCGGTTCCCGGGCGAGCCGCTCCAGCCGGTTCAGCGCCGACTCGGGGCGGCCCAGGCCCAGATCCAGCAACCCCAGCGCCCATGCGGACCACGGCGCGCCCGCCGGCATCGCGCTGCCCACGCCGCCGGCCAGGGCCGCGTCGGCGTGCCGGTGGGCGGCCTCCGCGTTGCCCGAGACGCCCGCCAGGTAGGCCAACACGCTCTCGAACTGGCTGATCCACTGCTGTTGTCCGCTGTCCTGCGCGATCCGCAGGCCCTCGGACGCGGTGGCCAGCGCGTCGGTGTGTCGGCTCTCGAAGATCTCGGCCTCGGCCACGAAGAACAGGATGGTGGGCAACCGGCCGATGCCGCCGCGCAGTCGGCTCTCCCGGGCGAACAGCGACGCGATGTGGTGCGCGTCCGCGTCCTGACCCAGGGCCAGGCCGACGCCGCAGGCGAGCAGTAGGTCGCGTTGCTCTTCGGTGTCGGTGCGCGGGGCGACCCGGATCAGGTCGCCCAGGCTCGGGCGTTCGGTGTGCAACGGATCGGTGTCCGGGCGCGGGCCGTCCTGCTTCGGGGGGAAGGCGGCGATCATGAATTCGACCACCGGGGTCACCGAGGCCGTCGGGGCCAGCTCCAGGGCAGCCAACTCCAGGAGCGTGGCGCCGAGTTCGGCTTCGCCCAGGTACCACGCGGTGTGGATGGACTGAAGCAGCAGGCGCGCCGCGCGCTCGGGTCGACTCCCGGCGGTGAGCGCGGCGCCCCGAAGCAACAGCTCGTGTGCGTTGGTGAACGCGCCCTGCCAGAAGTCGGACAGCGCGCGCACGTGCAGCAGCCGCGCCCGGATCGCGTCGTCGGTCGCGGCCGACCCGGCGCGTTCGGCGAACGCGCGGGCCTGGTCCAACTCGCCCGCCTCGGAGGCGGCTTCGGCGGCGAGTACCAGGCGGCGGGTGCGCGCCGGCACGTCCTCGCTCAGCCGCGCGGCCTTCTCGTAGGCCAGCGCGGCGGCGAGGTGGCCGCTGCGCTCGCGGGCCCGTTCGCCGGTGCGCTCCAGGGCGCTCGCGGCCGGCTCGTCGACGCCGGTCGCGGCGGCGGCCAGGTGCCAGGCGCGGCGATCCGCGTGGTCGGGCGCGTCGAACGCGTCGGCCAGTGCGCGGTGTGCGGTCAGCCGGCGGTCGATCGGCGCGCGCTGCTGGACCGCGGCCCGGATCAGCGGGTGCCGAAAGCGCAGCCGGTCGTCGTCGACGACGATCAGCGACGCCTCCTCCGCGGCGGCCAGTTCGGGGGGTCCCGCGCCGAATCCGGCACCGGCTCGGAGCAGGATGCCCAGGTCGCCGGAGTCGTCGATCGCGGCCAGCAGCAACAACATCCCGGTCCCCTCGTCGAGCCGGGTGACCCGGCCGTGGAAGGCGATCCGAAGTCGGCTGGTGAGTGGTAGGGCGCCCGGGCGCAGGGTGTCGCCGGCCCGTTCGCCGGTCAGCGAGACCGGCAGTTCGATCAGCGCGAGCGGGTTGCCCCGGGACTCCGCGAGTACGCGGGAGCGGGTGGTCGCGGAGATGTCCCGGGCGTGCTCGTCCAAGAGCGCGCCCGCGTGCTCGGGCTCCAGCGCGGCCAAGGCCAGTTCGGGCAGGCCCTGGACCGGGAAGGCGTGTGCGTCCTCGCGGGCGGCGAAGATCAGCGCGATGCCCTCGGCGTACAGCCGACGGGCGGCGAACACGAGGGCGTCACGGGAGGCCCGGTCCAGCCACTGCGCGTCGTCCACGACGCACAGGAGCGGGTCGTCGCCGGCGTACTCGGACAACAACGACAACACCGCCAGGCCGACGAACATCGGCTCGGAACGCTCGCCCGCAGCGAGGCCGAAGGCGGCCGCCAGGGCCTGTCGTTGCGGGTCGGGCAGCCGGTCCAGGTGGTCCAGGGCCGGGCGGAGCAGCAGGCTCAGCCCGGCGTAGGGGAGTTCCGCCTCGTACTCGACCCCGGTGCCCCGGATCGTGCGCAGGCTCGTGTCGGCGAGCACGTGATCCAGGAGCGCGGTCTTGCCGATGCCGGGTTCGCCGCGCACGACGAGCACGCCGCTGCGGCCTCCCCGGGCGTCGGCGAGCAGGCGCTCGATGGTCCGCAGCTCGGAATCTCGTCCGTACAACATGCCTTGGCGTCCCCCGTGTCCTTCGAGCTTTCGTGCCGATCTCGGTGCCTTGGTCGCGGTGCCGATACCGACTTCTTCGGTGCTCGGGTGCGATGTCGGTACCGGCTTCGATATCGACCCCGATACCGACCCCCGTACTGATCCCTCCTGCGCCAAAGTACCTATGCGGGACTGATTCCGGTCGGTACGCGGCTCCGTAGGTTCATGGCAACGGAGCTCGCCGGAACGGCCGGGAGCCCGGAGGAAGCACAAGGACGGTCGCCATGACCACGAACATCGACTTCACCGCCCTGGCCGAGCGCTACATCGCCACCTGGAACGAGGCGGACCCGGCCGCCCGCCGCAAGCTGGTCGAGGAGGTCTACACCGAGGACGCCCGCTACGTCGATCCGCTGGTGGTGGCCGAGGGCCACGACGCGATCGACGCCACGCTCGGCGCGGTGCAGGGGCAGTTCGGGGGCCTGGTGTTCACGCTCGGCGGTGCGGTGGACGGTCACCACGACCTGGCCCGTTTCACGTGGAACCTCGGCCCGGCGGGTGCGGAGGCCGCGGTGGTCGGGTTCGACGTGATCCAGGTCGCCGCGGACGGCCGGATCGCCCTGGTGAGCGGCTTCCTGGACAAGGTCCCGGCCGGTCTGTGATCCGCTGAGGTCCCCGCTGGACGGATCCGGGGCCGGGGCACGGTAGCGCCCGGCCCCCCGGTGTCCTCGCGGTGACGCGTTTCGCGTCCTCCTCGCATATTCCGCGCGAATTCCGCGCTTTCCTCTCGCGCTGCTCGGCGCCTTCGCCCGGAACGGAAAGGAATCACCCATGTCCGCCACCACGACGGCCACGGCTTCCGCAGCACCGGCATCGACGCCCCGGCAGTCGTGGGGTGCGCTGCTGGTCCTGCTCACCGGAATCTTCATCACCACGCTGGACTTCTTCATCGTCAACGTCGCGATCCCGGCCACCCAGGCGGATCTGCACGCGACGCCGGCCGCGACCCAATGGGTGGTCGCGGGCTTCGGCCTCGCGGTCGCCGCCGGGCTGATCACGGCCGGTCGGCTCGGTGACATCTACGGCAGACGCCGGATGTTCGCGATCGGCCTGGGCTTGTTCACCGCCGCCTCGGCGGCCTGTGGGTTGGCCGGGAACGCGGAGATGCTGATCGCCGCCCGGGTGCTCCAGGGTGCGGCGGCGGCGCTGTTGATGCCGCAGGTGCTCGGGATCATCAACGTGCTGTACGTCGGCGAGCAGCGGATCAAGGCGTTCACCGCGTACGGGCTCGCGATGGGCTTCGCGGGAGTGTTCGGTCAGCTCATCGGCGGTGCGCTGATCCAGGTCGACCTGTTCGGACTCGGCTGGCGCAGCATCTACTGGATCAACGTCCCGGTGGGCCTGATCGCGCTGGCCCTGACCCCGAGGTTGGTGCCGGAACGCCGGGGCGTGGGCGGTACCCGGCTCGACCCGGTCGGCACCGCGTTGATCACGCTCGGCCTGGTCGCCGTGGTGTTGCCGCTGGTCCAGGGCCGCGAGCAGGGCTGGCCGCTGTGGACGTGGCTGTCCCTGGGCATCGCTCCGCTGCTGCTCGGCGCGTTCACGCTGTACCAGCGCGGGCTGGCCGACGGCGGCGGCGCGCCGCTGGTGGACCCGGTGCTCTTCCGCGAGCGGCCGTTCTCGGTCGGCATCACGATGGCGCTGGTGTACGGCCTGGTGAATGCGGCCTTCTTCCTGATCCTGGCGCTCTATCTCCAGCTCGGACACGGGATGTCGGCGCTCGACTCGGGGCTGCTGTTCATCGCGCTGGGGGTCGGCTACTTCCTGTCCTCGGCGATCTCGGGCCGCGTCGCGGAGAAGCTGGGTCGACAGGTGCTGACGGTGGGCGCGCTCGTCCAGGGCCTGGGGCACGTGGTGCTGGTGGAGACGCTGTCCGGGACCCACGCGACGTTGGCGCTGATTCCGGGGCTCGCGTTGACCGGGTTCGGGATGGGCCTGGTGATGGGGCCGATGGCGGCGACGGTACTGGCCGGGATCAAGGCCGGGCACGCCGGTGCGGCGGCGGGCCTGCTCTCCACGGCTCAGCAGGTGGGCGGCGCGCTCGGGGTGGCCCTGGTGGGCATCGTCTTCTACGACACGCTGGGTGACGCGCCGACGGCGGACACCTTCGGGGATGCGTTCGTGAATGGTCTGTGGTTGCTGACGGTCTTCTGCGTGGCGGTGGCGGCGCTGGTGCAGATGTTGCCGGGGCGGCGGCGGGGGGACGGGGCGGAGGTCGTGGGGGACCCGGGGGCCTTGGCGGCCTCGGAGGAGTCGGAGGAGTCGGATGGCTCGGCGGTGAAGGTGGACGTTCCGGTGTGAGTCGGAGCAGCACGAGCGTGTGTGTGGCGATGGGCCCCGGCCGGGTGGTCGGGGCCCGTTTGTTGGTGTTGCGCCGTGGGTGGGCGGGTTGATCGGGGCCGGTGGGTCATCGGCCCGTCGGGTCGTCTGCGGTGGTCGTTTCGGGCCGGGGCGGCGCACCGTGTTTGGCGGCGTAGCGGCGGGCCTTGGTGCGGTTGCCGCATACGCGCATCGAGCACCAGCGGCGGCTGCGGTTTTTGGAGACGTCCCAGAAGACCCAGGCGCAGCCGTGTTCCGCGCAGCGCTTGAGCCGGGTCGATTCGCCGGAGCCGACCAACTCGCCCCAGGCGATCACCAGTTGGGCCAATGCTCGCTGTACCGGAGGGAGTTCGGGGCTCGGCGTGAAGCCGCCGGGCCGGCCGTCGGGGCCGAGGACGAAGACCACGGGCAGGGTGCGCAGCACGTCGTCGGCCTGCCGGAGCGGCTCCGGGGCGGGGGTGGTGCCGACGGGTACGCCCAGTTTCTCGCGCAGGCCGGCGCGTAGTCGCCGGGCCGCGTCGAGGTCCGTGGGGTCGACTCGGGTGTCGGGGGTGAGCAGGCTCCGGGCGGCCAGCCACGCGCCGAGTTCGGATGGCGTGGTCAGGTCGTCCGTACCGAGTTCGACGTCGATGGTGTTCACGAACGCCTCGATCAGCACGGCGGAGGCGGGTGCTTCGAGCATCGGGGGCCTCCGTGGTGCGTGTTGTCGGTCGGGTGTCGTCTCGGTCTTCGTCCGGTCCGGCCCGATCCAGTCTATCGCCTCGGTAACCGGCTAACGACTTTACCGGTTGACGTTGTGTGCGGGGCGATGCCACGATCGGGTCGGCGAGCCAACCGGTAAAAGGCTTTGGTGGTTTGGAGGGGCGATGGTCTTGCAGAGCGTCGGTGTCGACGTCCCGAGCGGGCGGAGGGTGAAGCCCGCCGCTGCCCGGAACACCTCCGTGCTCTTGGCCTTCACTCTCGTCACCAACCTGGCCGACGGGATCACCAAGATCGCGCTGCCGGTGCTGGCCGCCCGCAGCACCGATTCCCCCGGGTTGATCTCGCTGGTCTCGCTCGCCCTGACGCTGCCGTGGCTCCTGGTCGCGCTGCCCGTGGGGGTGCTGGTGGATCGTGCCGACCGGCGCCGGTTGTTGTGGCTGGCCGACGGGCTGCGGCTGCTCGCCATCGGGGTGTTGATCGCGATCGTGCTCGGTGGCCGGGTCACCCTCGTCGCGCTCGCGCTCGGCGGGCTGGTCCTGGGCGTGGCCGAGGTGATCGCGCTGACGGCCACCTCGGCGTTGATCCCGGCGATCGTTCCGCGCGCCGGTCGGGAGCGTGCCAATGCGCTGATCACCGGGGCCGAGACGGCCGCGAACGAGTTCGCCGGCCCGTTCGTGGGCGGGCTGTTGCTGGCCGCCGGTACCGGTCTGGCGCTCGGGGCGACCTGGGTCGCGTATCTCGCCGCGAGCCTGCTGTTGCTTTTGCTCACCGGCCGCTTCCGGGCGGCGGGCCGGGACGACCCGGGCGCCGGCACCCCGACCGACCCCGACTCGGTTGCCCGGCAGATCGGCGCCGGGCTGCGCTTCCTGTGGCGGGATCGGCTGCTCCGCACGATGTCGCTCATCCTCACCGTGCTGTGCGCGAGCTGGGGCGGCTGGTTGGCGCTGATGCCGTTGGTCGCGCACGACGTGATGCGGCTGTCGGCCCGCGAGTACGGGGTGGTGTTGAGCGCGCTGGGTGTCGGGGGCCTGCTCGGCGCGTTGTTGGTCGGGTGGCTCAATCGCCTGATCGGCCACCGGCGGGTGATGCTCGCCGATCTGGTCGGCACCTTCGCGATGATGGCGGTGCCCGCGGTGACCACCGACCTGTGGGCGGTCGCGGGGGCGGCCTTCGTCGGCGGTCTGGGTGGCACGTTGTGGTCGGTCGACGCCCGGCTGATCGGTCAGAACCTGGTGCCCGAACACATGATGGGCCGCTACAGCGGGGCCGCCCGGCTGCTCGGCTGGGGGGCGATGCCGCTCGGTGCGGGCCTGATCGGCGGGCTTGCGCAGTGCTTCGGGGTGCGCGCCGCGTTCGTGGTGTTCGCGGTTGCCGTGGCGGCCACGATTCCGGTGTATCTGCGGGTCGTCACCGAGGAGCGCCTGGCGCCCGCGTTGCGGGTGCCGGGGGCGGCGGATGTCGGCTGAACCGGGCCTACCCGGGCGGCTCCGGCCACATGCGCCCCGCCGGCGTGTCCGGGCCGTCGACCACCGCGGTGATCATCCGCAGGTTCGCCGCGAACACCTCGGCCTGCTCGGTGCCGATCGCTCGGCTGATCAGGCTGTCGGCCTCCTTGATCACCCGTCGTCCCTCGGCGACGCCCGCGTTGCCCAGTGCGGTCAGTTCGAGCAGGACCACCCGTCGGTGTACCGGGTGCGGGCGGCGGACGATCCAGCCGGCCCGCTCCAGCGCGGCCACCGCGGTGTTCACGCTCTGCGGGGTGATGTGGTGGGCGCGGGCGAGGTCGGCCGCGGACATCGCGCCGTTCTCGTCGAGTCGGCCGGCCAGGCCCAGTTGGTTGATCGAGACGCCGATGCCTTCCAGTCCCTCGTTGAGCAGCCGGTGCATGGACTGCTGCGCACGCCAGAGCAGATGCGGTAGCTGCTCGCTCCACGCGGGTTCGACGATTTCGTGGTGGGCGGGCATCGCGCGCTTCCCTTCTCCGACTGGCCGGGGCCTGCGCCGCACGGGCGCCTCACCCCGTCACCGTAGGGCACGCCGACGGGCGGCTCGGCACTCGACACCTTGGCAGACGCCGAACAAGATGGCAGTCCTCATACATGTTCTAAGTCTTCTGATAACTTAACAGCCTACGGATAACTTGGAAGGCTGTCGCACCATGCCCACGAACCCCCAGTCCGCTGCTTCGCCGGCCGCGCATGCGCCGCCGACCTCCACCGCGACCCGCCCCGCGCTCACCGTCGTGCTCGCGTGTCTGGGGGTCTTCGCCTCGTACGTGCCGATCGGCGGCGTGGCGGTGTCCCTGCCGACCATCCAGCGCGGGTTGCAGGCGTCCACGAGCGATCTCCAGTGGATCAGCGACTTCTTCATCCTGCCGATGGCGGCGCTGATCCTGACCTTCGGCCTGATCGGCGACCTGTACGGGCGCAAGAAGGCATTCCTGGCCGGCCTGGTCCTGCTCGCGGCCGGCGCCACCACCAACCTCACCGCGCACAGCGTTGCCCAGGTCTGGGTGGGCCAGGCGCTCTCCGGCGCGGGCGGCGCCGCCCTGCTCACCTCCAGCCTGGCCCTGATCAGCCACGCCTACCCGGACTTCCGGGCCCGCGCCAAGGCCATCTCCGCCTGGGCCGCCTCCCTGGGCCTGGGCATGTCGCTGGGCCCGCTGCTGAGCGGGACGATCCTCGAACACGCCTCCTGGCGCTGGATCTTCGCGCCCATCGTGGTGGTCTGCCTGGTCGGCGCGGTGGTCGCGGCGGTACTCCTGGAGGACTCCCGCTCGCCGCACGGCCGGGCGATCGACGTCCCCGGCCAGATCGCCGCGATCATCGCGATCACCAGCCTGATCTACGGCGTGATCGAGGGCGGCACCGTCGGCTGGACCGACGGCCCGGTCCTGGTCGCCTTCGCGCTGGCGATCCTCGGCCTGGCCGCGTTCATCGTGATCGAACACCGCTCGGCGACCCCGATGTTGTCGCTCAAGCTGTTCTCCTCGCCCTCGTTCACCGGCGCCGGCGTGGTCACCATGATCACCATGTTCGGCCTGGTCGGCATCGTCTTCTCGCTCAGCCTGTTCTTCGGCAACGTCCAGCACCTGAGCGCGCTCGATGTCGCCTACCGGTTCCTGCTCATCAACGGGCTCACCGTCGTGCTCGGCCCGATCGTCGGCCGGCTGATGGGCCGGATCCCCTCGGGCGCGCTGCTCACCTTCGGCCTGGTGTGCACCGGGATCGGCATGTTGACCCTGAACACCCTGGAGCCGGACACCGGATTCGCCGCGCTGATCGGCCCGCTCGTGGTGATCGGTGTGGGCTTCGCGTTCGTGATGACGCCGATCACCTCGGTCGCGGTGAGCAGCGTCCCGCACCACCTGGCCGGCATGGCCAGTGCGGGCAACAACACCCTGCGCCAACTCGGCGGCGCGCTCGGTCCGGCCGTCCTGGGCGTGGTGCTGACCAACCGCATCACCGCCGCCCTGCCGGAGCACCTGACCGCCTCCGGTCTGGCCCCCGCCGACCGCGAGCACGTCACCTCGGCCGTCTCGGACGAGGGCCTGTCGGCGGCCGGCCATCTGGGGCTGGCGCCCGAGGCCACCGGCAAGGCCCTGTCCGCCGTCGGCGACAGCTTCGCCGACGCGCTGCACCTGTGCATGACCATCGCGGGGCTCGGCATGTTCGTCGCCGCCGCGGTCGCCGTGCTGACGATCGGCGTCCGCCGGCCGAGGACGCCCATCGGCGCGACGGCCTCGCGGGTCCCGGCGTCGGCGTCGGCGTCGGCCCCCGTGGCCGACTCCACCCGAGCCTGAGCCGGCGCCGCTCGCCGATCCGGGTCGATCGGCGAGCGGCGCCAGGCCCTTCGTGCAGCGGCACCGCGAACTACTCGACCGGCACCCGCACCCGCCCGCGCAACCCCACGACGGTCACCGCCGCGCCCAGCAGCGCGCCCGCCAGCGGCACGGTCAACGCCACCCGGAAGCCGTCCAGTTCCGAACCGCCCGCCCCGGCCAGCACCGCGGTCACACTCGACAGTC
The DNA here is from genome assembly GCF_042754445.1 of Embleya sp. NPDC059213. Taxonomy (NCBI): domain Bacteria; kingdom Bacillati; phylum Actinomycetota; class Actinomycetes; order Kitasatosporales; family Streptomycetaceae; genus Embleya; species Embleya sp. NPDC059213. The sequence continues at coordinate 45,126 of NZ_JBHZAV010000047.1, read as the reverse complement.
CCAGCGCCGCGCCGAACTGGAAGGCGGTGTACAGCAGTCCGCCGGCCAGACCCTGCTCGTCCTCGTCGATGCCGTCCGTGGCAGCGATCGTGAGCGGCCCGTAGGCCAGCGCGAAGGCGAGCCCGAGCAACAACATCGTCGGGAACATCGCCGCGTAGGAGGTGTCCGCGTCGATGGACAGGAACAGCGCGTACGCCACCGCGGCCAGCAACATCCCGCCCAGGATCACCCGCAGGTTGCCGAACCGCTCGACCAGGCGCGGCGTCACCGTCGGCGCGAGCACCGCGTCCGCGCCGACCGCCAGCAGCGCGAGACTGGTCTCCAGGGTCGACCAGCCGCGTACCTCCTGGAGGTAGAACACCGCGATGAACTGGAAGCCGAAGAACGAGCCCGCGAACAACATCGCCCCCAGGTTCGCCCGCACCAGCGCCCCCGAGCGCAGGATGCCCAGCCGCACCAGCGGGGTGCCGGCGCGACGTTCGGCGGCGACGAAGGCGAGCAGCAACGCGATCCCGCCCGCGAAGACCGCGATCGTCCAGCCCCAGCCCCGCGCCGGGTGCTCCAGCCGAACCACGCCGTACACCAGCAGCAACATCGAGCCGGTCACGCTGATCGCGCCCGCCACGTCGAAGCCCTGACCGGCGCGATCGGGACGCTCGTCCTCGGGGATCAGCGCCAGGGCCGGCACCAGGATCACCGCGGCCAGGGCCACCGGTACGAAGAACACCAGCCGCCAGTCGATCGCGGTCAGCAGGCCACCGATCACCAGCCCCAGCGAGAAGCCGCCCGCGGCGGTGCCCGCGTAGAACAGCAGCGCCCGGTTGCGTCGGGGTCCCTCGGGGAAGCTCGTGGTGATGATGGCCAGCCCGGCGGGCGTCATGAAGGCGGCCGAGGCGCCGGTCACGAAACGCGCGACGATCAACATCCAGCCCTCGTCGGCGAATCCGCCCAGGCCGGAGAACACCAGGAAGACGGTCAGCCAGAACAGGAACATCCGCCGCCGGCCGAGCAGATCGGCGGTACGCCCGCCCAGGAGCATGAGACCGGCGTAGGCGAGTACGTACGCGCTCATCACCCAGCTCACCGCGCCGGTGGACATGCCCAGGTCCTCGCGGATCGTCGGCAGCGCGACATTGAGCATCGCGACGTCGATGCCCTCCAGGAAGATCGCGCCGCACAGCACGATCAACATGCCCCACGCGCGGGCGCCCATCCCTCCGGCGTCGTTCTCCGGCGGCGTGTGCGGCGTTCTGGGCGCTTGCGCCGCGCCCGCTCCGGAAGCGGAGGCGGGCGAGGCGGTGGTGGTGGACGAGGACGTGGATGCGGACATGCGGCAGCCCCTCGGGACGCTGGATGCGGGTGGATGGTGGCGTCGAGGCGCGGGGTCGGTTATCCGACCGAACCCGGTTCCCTCTTGTAACCACCCCCATCCTTCGGCAGCATCGACGTCCATGGAAGAAGGCACTTCAAAGGAACCGACCCCCTGCGTGAGTAACCAGGACGACTACGACGCGCTCCAGTGGGACGTCCGCGAAGGGTGCGAGGTGCGGCAGATCCTCGACCGGGTCGCGGACAAGTGGTCGCTCCTGGTGATCGCGATCCTGGAGAGCCGCACGCTGCGCTTCACCGAGCTGCGTCGGGAGATCGACGGGATCAGCCAGCGCATGCTCACCGTGACGCTGCGCCAGCTCGAACGCGACGGCCTGGTCCGACGCACCGTCTACCCGGTGGTGCCGCCGAGGGTGGACTACGCGCTCACCCCGATGGGCACGACGCTGCACACCACGATCCGGTCCCTGGTCACCTGGACCGAGGAGCACCAGGAACGCATCGCGGAGGCCCGGGCCCGGTACGACGCGAGCGTCGACGCGGAGCCGGCACCCGCCGGTCGCTGAGTCGGGCCGGCCGCGCGGGCGATCGGGAGGGGGCCACCAGGGCGGGTCGGCAAGTGGCGAACGGGGGCGGCCCGTTCTTCGCGCCGATGACCACGGGCCGGATCGGGCGGCGCACCCCGATCCACCGGATCCCGACGGTCAGTCCGGTCCTGCGACCGACGGACGAGACGACGACCGGGGCGGCGAGTTCGATCACCCCGGCCGACCAGCCGCCGCCGACGTGGGCGCATCGCGACCGTGCGCCGTCGATCGTGGGCGGTCAGAAGCGGAGGCCGTCGGTGAGGATCCGCAACTGGCGGTCGTACAGCTCGACCAGGTCCTCGATGCCCTCGTGGTCCACCCAGTACCGCATCACCGCGGTCGAGACGCCGATGATCGCGGCGGAGGCGCACCTGAGTTCCAGGTCGCCCGGGTCGCGGCCGGTGCGCTCGGCCAGCAGCGCGGTGATCCCGTCCTGGGTGCGCAGCAGTTCGTCCATCGCTCGGGCGCGGAGGGCCGGGATGGTGAAGATCATCCGGTTCCGGTACAGGAGTTCGTCCCGGTCGGCGGTGAAGATGTGGGCCAGCGACTCGGTCATCGCGTGCCGGATGGCGGCCACGATCGGTTCGTCCGCCGGCCTGGCGGCCAGCGCGTCGCCGAACACCGAGTCGTACTCGTCGGTGAGGACCACGTCCTCCTTGGTCGGGAAGTAGCGGAAGAACGTGCTGCGGGAGACGTCGGCGGCGGCGGCGATCTCGTCGACGGTGGTCGCGTCGTAGCCGTGTTCGGCGAACAGCCGGTACGCCTGGTGGCGAATGCTTTGGCGGGTCTTGAGCTTCTTGCGTTCGCGCAGACCGGGGGCGGCGGGGCGGTGCGCGGGCTCGGTCGGGGTCTCCCTGGGGCTCATGCGAGCAATTCTCCGTGGCGGGAAGCGAGGGCCGGCGGCGTGGGGGCGGGCGTGTCCGTGCTCTCGCCGGGCAGGCGGACGGCCGCGAGGGCGGCGACGACCAGTGCGATCGCGCCGCAGACCACCAGAACCAGGTCCATGCCGTGGACGAACGCGTCGTGCGCGGACGCCAGGAGCGCGGGATCGTGCGTCTGTACCGCCACCGCGTTCGCGCCGGACAACGAGTCCCGGGCCGCGTCGCCCGCCGGCTCCGGCAATCCGCCCACCGCGAGTCGGTCCAGGTAACCGGCGCTCAGCACGCTGCCCAACACGGCCACCCCCAGCACCCCGCCGACCTGTTGCACGGTCTCCAGGAGGCTTGCGCCCGAGCCGGTGTCGTCGGCGGGCAGCGACCCCATCACCATGCTGGTCGCGGGCACCACGGCCATCCCGAAACCGAGCCCGGCGAGGCCCAGCCAGCCGGCGGTGAACCCGTACCCGTCGCCGCCGTCGGTGCCGGCGCCGAGCAGCACACCCGCGCCGAGCAGTGCCAGGCCGACCGAGATCACCGGACGGCCGCCGAACCTGGGCACCAGCGTCTCGCTCAGCGTGGCGGACACCAGCAACCCGCCGATCAGTGGCAACATTCGCAGCCCGGTGCCGAGCGCGTCGTTGCCGAGCACACCCTCCAGGTACTGCGGCACCACGAACAGGATGCCCATCACCGCGAAGTTCACTAACACCGCGATCAGCGTGCCCCACCGGAACCGGGCATTCGTGAACAGCCCGAGATCGACCAGCGGACGTGCGAAGCGCCGCTGCCGCAGCACGAATCCGCCCAGCAGCAGCGCCCCGCCGAGCAACGTGCCGAGCACCGGCGGACTGCCCCAGCCGTCCCGCGGCACCAGGATCGTCCCGTAGACCAGCGCGGTGATGCCCGACGCACTCGTCACCATGCCGAGTACATCGACCGGCGCCCGCCCGCCTGCCGCCACCCGTACCCGCTTCGGGTCGGCGGGCAGGAACACCGCGCTCAGTACCAGGGCGAGGGCGACGACCGGGATGTTGAACAGGAAGATCGACCCCCACCGGAAGTGATTCAACAGCCAGCCGCCGACGACCGGCCCGATCGGCATGCCCAGCGCGGTGGCCGCGGTCCAGGTCGCCACCGCCTTCGGCACCTCCGCCGGCCCGAAGATCCTGGGCAGGATCGCCAACGACAGCGGCATGATCATCGCCGCCCCGAGCCCGAGCACGGCCCGCACGGCGATCACCTGCCCCGCCGAACCTGCCCAGGCCCCGGCAGCCGAGGCAAGCCCGAAAACCGTCATCCCGGCAAGCAGCACGCGCTTCAACCCGTACCGGTCGCCCAACAGCCCGATCGGCAACATCGCGGCCGACAAGGCGAGCAGGTAGCCGCCGCCGATCCACTGCAACTGCGCACTGTCCGCGCCCAGTTCGCCGGCGAGGGTGGGCAGCGCCACGTTGATGATCGTGCCGTCGAGACCAATGATCAGCGCGCTCGACACCAAGGCCGCGAGGGCCCACCAGCGGCGGGGGGAGAGGGGCACGGGCGGTGGCGGGGTCATGTCCATCTCCGATTCCATGGGTGACACTCGACATTAGGTCACAACAGAACCTTGGTATCAATAGAACCTGAGTTTCACTTTTAAGTTGTGGTGGCGCGACCTGGGCCTGTCGCGTGCGGACGCAGAACGGGCCATGCGCGACCTGTCGACCTCGATCGACCCGCGAAAGAGGAACGATGAGTAGCAAATTCCCGTCCGCCACCTGGTCCGGCGGCGCCGTGCCGCCCGCCCTCTCGGTCGCCCGCGCGCTGCGCGAACGCGGCCACGACGTGCGGGTGTCGGCCGACAAGTCGCTGCACGACCAGGTCGCCGCCGTCGGTGCGGAGCCGATTGCCCGGCCGTGGACCCGGCGACGATCCGCCCGCCCGGCAACGTCCTGGCCGCCGCGGTCGCCGCCGAAACGACCCCCGACCGCGCAGTCACCGAACTCGAAGCCCTGGTCCCGCAATCGCCCCACCACGCCGGGGCCACCCTCGAACCCGACCCGACAGGGCCCGCACACACGCCGTCGGCCTGACGCGGTGGAACACGGTGCGCGCCCGGGTGGCGGGGTTGTTCGGGCGTGGTGACGCGGCGAGGAGGGCGGTCTCCGGCGTCTTCGCCGAAACCCCGCCCCCACCGGCGCACCGCGGCACGGGGTGGCGCGGCGCGGGGCGGGATCGAACACAGGCGGCGCGGGGGACGAGCGAGAGCGGGCCGGCGGGCGATTCCGTGGTACGAGCAGACCCTCCACACGCGGGCGGGGTAGTCGTGACGTTCGAGGTCTTCACCGCTATTCGAACGTGCGTACGATATCGGTGTGGGCAAGGAGAGCGAGTCGGGTGCGCCGGCAGCGGAGAGAATCACCGCCGACCGGCGTGCTCGCGATGCGCAAATGCGGGCCAGAGCGAATGTCACGCGCCGGATCGGCACCGTCCGGCGGCATTCCTGGACGCGAGGGGACGCGGGCACGCGTCCGGTCGTCACCGCGAAACGATCACTGCGGCCCACCGACGACGACCCTTGGCCGGCCGTCGACCCGGTATGGACGGAGCGCACGCTGCCGGGTCTGCTCGACGACGCCGGCATCCCCCACTACCGGCGACACGGGGTGCTCTTCGATCACCCCGCCGTTGCCGCCCACGTGGTCCGCATCCAACTCGCCGCAGACCTCGAAGAGTTGCGCCGAGGCTACGCCACCGCCCGACTCTGGTGCACCGAGAACGGGCTGCCCCCGCAAGCCACCGAGGAACTCCTGACGCTGTACGCGACCCTCGGCCGAGCCCAGCGCGCAAGCATCGACCGCGCCATCGTGTGGGCGTGAGCCCGCCAGGCCATGGTCGTGTCGGCGGGCGCGGGCAGCGTTCTGCTGCGGCCTGAGACCTTGCCTCCCGGAGCGCCGGCCCGTGTTGGCGTCCGCGTTGGCGCGGGCGGCCCTGGATGAGCTCGATCCGCGCGGATTTTCGACAGGTACGGGGCCGATCGTCGGTCTCGATGACCGGCCGGCGACGGGGCGAATCGGGCCTACCGCAGTGAGCCGTGCGCGGCGTCGGTGGGGCCGAAGGCCACTTGCACGGTCAGGCCGCCGTGAGGGTTTGCGTCGGCGGCGACCTGGGCGCCGTGGGCGCGGGCGATGGCCGCGACGATGGCCAGGCCGAGGCCGACCCCTTCGTCGGGGGCTTGGCGGCGCTGTGTGCTGCGGTGGAACGGTTCGAAGAGGCGTGGCACGGCGTCGGGGGCGATGGTCGCCCCGGTGTTGGTGATGGTGAGTGCGCCGTGGCCGGTGCGGACGGTGACGTGTCCGCCGGGGTGGTTGTAGTGGATGGCGTTGCTGACGAGGTTGTGGGTGAGGCGTTCGAGGAGCACCGGGTCACCTTCGGCCCGCAGGGGTTTCGCGTCGAGGGTGAGGGTGATACGGAGCCGGTCGGCCTCGGGGGCGAGGGTGGCGGCAACGGTGCGGGCGATCTCGTCGATTCGACAGGGGGTGCGTCGGTCGAGTCCGCGTTCTGAGGTGGCGAGGAGCAGGAGCCCGGCGATCAGGTGTTGGCTGTGTTCGCTGATGTCGACGAGTTCGCGGCGGATGTAGGCGACCTGGTCGTGGTCGGGGCGGCCGGCGAGGCCGATCTCGGCGGCGGCGCGTTGTTGTGCGAGCGGGGTGCGCAGTTCGTGGGCGGCGTGGGCGGCGAAGCGGCGCTGGGAGTCGACGAGGTGTTCGATGCGATCGAGCATGTCGTCGAAGGTGTCGGCGAGTTGCTTCAGCTCCCCGGGCGGGGCGTCGAGATCGATGCGTTGGTGCAGCGTGGTCGCCGAGAGCCGTTGGGCGGTGCGGGTGATCGCGCCGACGGGCCGCAGGACCCGGCCTGCCATCCACCAGGCCGGCAGCACGGAAAGGGCGGCGAAGATCGCGAGGGCGACGAGCGAGGCGGTGAGGAGGCGGTTGAGGAAGGCCTGTTCGATGGTGCCGGCCAGGTCGAGGGTTCCGCCGCCCTCGCGCGGGACGCGGGACGCGGGTTCGGGGGTGTTGGGCGCCGGCTCCTCGCCGCCGGTCATGGAACCTCGGATGATGACGTCGGTGATGCTCGCGTAGAGGCCGTGCCGCAGCAGTGTGTACATCACCGCGATGAGCCCGCCCCCGGCAAGGAGCAGCAGCCCGGCGTACGGGAGCGTCAGGCGCAGCCTCTCGTCGGCGTGCGGCCACCACCGCCAGGGCTGCGCTGTGGGCCGGGTCGTCACCGGGGGTCCTCGTCGTCGGCGAGGCGGTAGCCGGCCCCGGGCACGGTTTCGATCACCGGGGGGTCGCCGAGTCTGGTGCGCAGGCGGCTGAGGGTGACGCGGACGACGTTGCTCTGGTAGCCGGCGTCTGCGCCCCAGACGGCCTCGACCAGGTCGTCGTGGCCGACGACGCCGCCGGCCGCGCGCATCACGGTCTCCAGGACGGCGAACTCTTTGAGGGACAGCGTCAGGGGGCGACCGTCGCGGGCGGCTCTGCGGCTGCCCGTGTCGAGGCGGATCCCGGCGCACTCCAGCACCGGGGGCAGTGCGGGATGGGTGCGGCGGCCCAGGGCCAGGACGCGGGCGAGGAGTTCCTGGTAGGCGAACGGCTTGCCCATGTAGTCGTCCGCGCCCAGGCCCAGACCGGCGACCTTGTCGTGGACGGTGTCGGAGGCGGTGAGCATCAGGACACGGGTGAGGAGTCTTTGGGCGACGACGCGTCGGCATACCTCGTCGCCGTTCAGGCCGGGCAGGTCGCGGTCCAGGACCATCACGTCGTAGGCGCCGAACCGCAGTTTTTCCATCGCGTCGAGCCCGTCCGCGCTCACGTCGACGGCCAGGGCCTCCCGGCGCAGCCCCTCGGAGATCATCTTGGCCAGGAAGGCGTCGTCTTCGACTACGAGCACGCGCATGGGTCCTGTCTACCGGACGTGGGCGTTGCACCGGTGTAACAGCCGCCGTTAGGGAAGCGAGAGCGCGCTGTCGCCCAGCCTGTGGTGCCACGACACCGACCACAGGAGGCGACGGCCATGCGGACCACGCAGATCACCACGACCATGGGGGAGAAGACCGAGAGGGTCACGAAGAGGTACCGGGTACGCCTGGCGGCGGCGGGCGGCCTGTCCGCGCTGGTCCTGTTGGCCACTGCATGCGGCAGCGACGGCGAGTCCGGCGGCGGATCCGGCGGCGGGAACGGCGGGTCGGCCGGGCAGGACGCCGGGGCGGAGCAGGCCAAGCAGATGGACTGTCTGCGCGGCAAGGGCATGAAGATCGAGGACGCCAAGCCCGGTCGGAAGGGCGCGATCTCGCGGGGGGATCTGACACCGGAGCAGATGGCGCAGGCGCTGGCGGACTGCGGCATCCGGGACAGCTCCGGTCGCGGCGGCGCCGGCGATACGGGCGGGGGTGGGCTGGACCGGCAGGCGAAGGACAAGTACCTGGCGTATGCGAAGTGCATGCGTGAGGAGGGCATCGACATGCCCGACCCGCAGTTCGTCGACGGCTCGGTCAAGTCGGAGGTCACCGGGGCGCAAGCGGATCCGGCGAAGTACGCGGCGGCGGACAAGGTGTGCGCGCAGAAGGCGGGGTTCTGATGCGGCGGCGTGTGGCGTCCGCCGTGGTGGCGGCCGTGGTCGCCGTGTCCGGCGGCGCGGTCGCCGCGTACTCGCTCGAGGACGGCAAGGGTGATCGCTGGCACGAGCAGGCGGGCCCGCTGCCGCAGGCGGTGGCCGATGTCACCCGGGGCGACATGAACGCCGCGGTGCAGGCGCCGGGCAGGCTCGGCTTCGCGCGCGGGCAGAAGGTCGGCTCGGGCGGCGACGGCGTGCTGACCTGGCTTCCGGAGGCCGGCGCGGAGGTCGGCCGGGGTGGGAAGCTGTTCGCGCTGGACGCCGAACCGGTCCACCTGATGTTCGGCGCCACGCCGGTGTATCGGGAGATGAAGGCGGGCGACGAGGGGGAGGACGTCGGCCAGCTGAAGCAGAACCTGAAGGCTCTGGGGTTCGGCCCGCAACTGGCTGCGGACGATGAGTTCACCCCGGGCACCGTCAAGGCGGTCAAGGCCTGGCAGAAGGCGGTCGGTCTGGAGCAGACCGGGACCGTCGGTCCCGGGGAGGTGGTGTTCGCGCCCGGCCCGCTGCGGGTGGACACGTCGGAGGCCCAGGTCGGCGACCGGCTGGCGCCGGGCAAGACGGTGTATTCCGCGTCCGGGGCGGCGCGGCTTGTCGAGGTCGATCTGAAGGTGTCCGAGGCTGGGCAGCGCAAGCCCGGCGACAAGGTCACCGTCCAGCTTCCGGGCGGGGTGAGCGTCCCGGGCCGCGTCTCCTCGGTCGGCGCGTCGGCCGAGGCGCCCCAAGGCGGCCAGGGAGGCGGCCAGGGCAGCGGGGGCGGCAGCGATCCGAAGATCAAGGTGACCGTGGAGTTCGACGACCCCGCGCAGGTGCGGGGCGTGGACCAGGCACCGGTCACCGTGCTGTTCGCGGGCCGGTCGCGGACCGGTGTCCTGTCGGTGCCCGTCGAGGCGCTGGTGGCCCTGCCCGGCCGGGGCTTCGGCGTCCAGGTCGTCGAGAACGGGCGGGTGCGCGACCTGCCGGTCACTCTCGGCCTGTTCGCCGACGGCCGCGTCGAGGTGTCCGGGGACGGCCTGGCCGAGGGCCTCGACGTGGTGGTACCGACATGACCGCCCACACCACCGCCGACACGCGGGGCCATGCGGGCCCGGTGCGTGGTGGCGAGCCGTGGGAGGGCCGGCCGGTCGTCACGCTCAGCGGGGTGACCAAGGAGTACCCCGGCGGGGTTGCCGCGCTGCGGGGGGTGGACCTGGTGGTCGGCGCGGGCGAGCTGATGGCGATCGTCGGGCCGTCCGGGTCGGGGAAGTCCACCCTGCTGCACATCATCGGCACGCTGGACAGGCCCACTGCGGGCACGGTTACGGTGGCCGGGCACGAGGTGACCCGCATGGCGGACCGACGCCTGTCCGCGTTGCGCGCCCAGCACGTGGGGTTCGTTTTCCAGGCGTTCCACCTCGTGCCCGGTGCCAGCGCGCTGGCCAACGTCGCCGAAGGGCTGCGCTACTCGGGGTTGCCGCGCAATGAGCGGCGGCGGCGGTCCGTCGAGGCGCTTGACCGCGTCGGGCTCGGCGACCGCGTACATCACCGGCCGCACGAGCTGTCCGGCGGCCAGAAGCAGCGCGTCGCGATCGCCCGCGCGGTCGCCGGCGCACCGGACATCCTGCTCGCGGACGAGCCGACCGGTGCACTGGACTCCGCGTCCGGCGACGCGGTGCTGGCGCTTCTGCACGAACTGAACGCGGACGGCGCCACCATCGCGGTGATCACCCACGACCGGGAACTCGCGGCGGCGCTGCCGCGCTGCGTGAGCATCCGCGACGGCGAAGTCGTCGACGACACCCGCACGGTCCGGCCGAAAGAGACGCGATGAACCATGGCACCCGACTGACCCCGGCCGCCCTCACCGCCCGCGACATCGCCCAGGTCGGCTCCGCCGGGCTGCGCGGCAGACCGATGCGGGTGATCCTCTCGGCGCTCGGGATCGCGCTCGGCATCGCCACCATGATCGCCGTGGTCGGCATCTCCTCCTCGTCCAAGGCCAAGCTCATGGACGACCTCGACAAGCTCGGCACCAACATGCTCGTGGTCACCCCCGGGCAGTCGATGCTCACCGGGCAAAGCGCCGTACTCCCCCAGAAGGCACCACAGATGATCGGGAAGATCGACGGCGTCCAAAACACCGGCGCCACCGGCCTGACCGACGCGCACATCTACCGCTCCGAACACATCCCGGTCACCCAGACCGGCGGCCTGTCCGTTCAAGCCGCCACCGAAGATCTCTTGGCCGTCCTGCGCGGCTCCATGGCAGCCGGCACCTGGCTCAACGCGGCCAACGGCCAGTTCCCGGCCGTGGTCCTCGGCGACCAGGCCGCCGCCCGACTCGGCGTCACCCAACCCGGGCAGCAAGTCCTCATCGGCGGCGGGTATTTCACCGTCGTTGGCATCCTGCTCCCGCTCCCACTCGCGGAGGACATCCGCACCTCGGCCCTGGTCGGCTGGCAGGCAGCCAAAGACTTGCTCGGTTTCGAGGGTCACCCCAGCGCCGTCTACGCACGCTCCGCGGACGAGGCCGTGGCAGACGTACGCGACCTGCTGGCCCGCACCGCCAACCCCCAGGCCCCGCACGAAGTCGAGGTCTCCAATCCGTCCGACGCGCTGGAAGCCAAAGCCGCCTCCGAGGGAGCCTTCAACGGCCTGCTCCTCGGCCTCGGCGCCGTCTCCCTCCTCGTCGGCGGAGTCGGTGTCGCCAACACCATGATCATCTCCGTGCTCGAACGCCGCCACGAGATCGGCCTGCGCCGCTCCCTCGGCGCCACCCGCGGCCAGATCCGCATCCAGTTCGTCACCGAGTCGTTGGTGCTCTCCAGCCTCGGCGGCCTCGCCGGCATCGCCCTGGGCTCCCTGGGTACGTGGATCTACGCCACTTCCCGCGGCATGCCCTGGGTCGTAGCCCCGACTGCCGCAGCGGGCGGATTCGCCGCCACCCTGCTCATCGGCATCATCGCCGGGCTCTACCCCGCCATCCGAGCCGCCCGCCTGTCCCCGACCCTCGCCCTCCACGCCGTATAACCGACAGCGACACGGCGTGCGGCTCTTCCCCGGCCACCACGTGGAACGAAGGTGAGCCCGAGCCGCCCAGGGGCGCGACCGGGCTCACCTTCGTCGATTCGGGATCGACGGCACGTGCGAGGGAGAACCGATGGCCGGATAGTCGGGCCCTGGATTCGCGCTCGACGGCACGAGCAGGATCGCGTAAGTGGGACGCCCGGCCGGCGTCGGCTCGACATGAAGACGCCGGCTTCGGATGACGACTCGGACCAACCGTCGTGCTCGCCATGTCGGCGTCGGAGCGACTTCACCGGCCACGGGTAGTGACCAAACTCCCTCCATGGCGTGCCCGGTCAGAGGATGCAAGTGAGCACGCAGGTGAGCACGGACGCCCACGGATGAGCTCGACTCGCGCGGATTTTCGACCCCTCGCGCGGATTTCCGGTCCTCGGTCGAATCGGGCGCGGCCCCTCAAGGGGCGCCCAGACAGGTCGGATTTGTACACCTCGGGTGTTCATGGTGCCTGCGGGTCTCAACCGTCCGGATCTACATCTACGCAGGTCACGGCGTGTCCGGGGATACTCGCAGCATGTTCGATCCGATACCGGTACTCTGCCGGTGGGCAAAAAGCGGATCACCGCCGGACGCCCAACGGGGCCGTTAGCTCAATTGGCAGAGCAGCGGACTTTTAATCCGCGGGTTCAGGGTTCGATCCCCTGACGGCCCACTCGCTCGGGCAGTAAAAATACGCTTGCTGACCTGCATCTTTGCGCCCCGCCCGGTCCCCGACCGGCGGGGCGCAGTCATGTCCTGGATGGCCGGTGTGCCCAGGGTGTGCCCGGCGGGTTCGTCGTCGGCCTTCCTGCGCAGCTTCTGAACGAGCGCCGCTGCCGCCTCCGCCGTCTCTTGGTCCACATCCTTCAGGAGGCTGGTGTACGTGTCCGAAGCGAGCGTGATGGTCGTGTGCCGGAGGACTTCCTTGATCGTGTGGAGGTCGCCACCCCCCGCGTGAACCAGAGTGGCCGCGACGTGTCGCAGGTCTCGCAGCTTGATCGGTGGCAGGTCGGCCTTCCTCACGAGGTCGTGGAAGACGTCAGACACCGCCTCCGGGTGCAGCCATCCGCCGTCTTCCGTCGTGAACACCTTGCCGGTGTCCGTCCACGCTTCCCCTAGGCGCACCTGCTCACCCTGTTGGCGAACCCTGTGCGCGCGGAGCACGACGACGGTCAGGGTGTCGAGCGAGACGACCGCGGCGCTGCCGTCGGTTTTCGCCTCGGATTCGTAGGGGGTCCACCCGTCGACCACGATCGTGCGCGACACGGTCAACTCGCGTGCGTCGAGGTCGACGTTCACCCACTCCTGTCCGACCGCTTCGCCGCGGCGCAGCCCCCGGAAGGCCATCAGGTGGAACAGGGCGTACAGACGATGCTGTTCGGCAACGTCGAGGAACGTGGCCACCTGGTCGGGCCGCCACACCATCACCGGCGACGGTGTCTCGCCGGTCTTGCGCCACATCGCCTCGTGGGCCGGTGTCCACAGGACTGCTTTGGGCCGCTTCCCCGACTCCAGCTCCGCGTACGAGGCCGCGTTGAACGTGGTCAGCCCCCGGGCAATCGCGGAGTTCAAGGCGGCCCGGAGCGTTGCCCGGATGCGCTGCTTCGTCGCCGGGCCGGTGACCTGCCGATAGGGCTTCATCAGGGCGAGCTTCGCTCGCTCCTCTTCCAGGCGCCGCGCCGCTTCGGCGGGAGGTCGGCCCGGCCGACCCCATCGGCAACGGGCTTCCTGGTCATGACGCGCCGCGTTCTCCGCCATGATCGTCTCGTTGTCGTCGTCGATCGCGTCGAACAGCGCTTGCGTGGCGTTGACGTTGAACCGATCCACGCGGATGCCACCGATCCGCGGCTTCAGGTGCACACGGACGTGTGACTCGTAGCTGTTGGCCGTGGTCCTCCGCTTGGCTCTGCGCTTGATCTCCACCCACTCATCGAGCCACTCCCCCATCGTGGCCCGCGACGAGAGAGACAACCCGCGGTTGAGCTTCCGCTGCACATCTTCGATCGTGGGCAGCGGCGCCTTCTCGTGAGCAATCCGCTCAAGCATCGCGGCCACCTGGTCCCGACCCGCGTCGTCGTCGGCGTCGGGAACGGCCAACAGGGCACGCACGTGATCGAGATCGGCCTGGGCCTTGACCGCGGTGTCATACCCGGAGCGGCGGAAGCTACGACGGGTGCCGTCGGCGTCGGCAGGCAACTCTTGGCGGAGACCCCAGGAACCGTGACTCTTGCGGCGGAGCAGCGGGCATGCCTTTCCCCACTTGCCGCCAGTCTTCGGGTTGCGACAGCCGCACCGGCGGTACGTCGATCCCTTCACGAGTCGTTCCCCTCATCTCGCGGTGCGCGGGCAAACTTGATCTTGGTCGTGCCAGCGTCATCGCTTCGGACCTCTGTGTTGCGCATCCGAGCGATCTGCTTCAGGGCTTCGTCGGTTGTGTCGAGCCAGGTGAGTTCCGGAGGCAGGTCGGGAGGAATCGAGCCGACGATGCGGAGGGTTCCGCGCAGGTGCGAAATGTTGTCTTCGAGCGCCCGGGCGTGAAGGTGAGCGGCGTGCGCCGCTTGCTGCCCCACCTCATCTCCGCCGTACACCCGTGCCCGGGTCAGTGCGTCGAGCCACTCCTTGAGCAGGTCAGCGTGTGCCCGGTACAGGTAGAGCGCTAGCGCCTCTTCCTTCCAGCTCTCTTCTGGATCTTCGTACCACTCTGCAATTCCATCCTCGACGGTTCCGCGAGGGACAAGGTTGTCGATCGGAATGCGTCCCTCACCGGTGAACCACTTGAGGGCTTCCCAGGGGCCGGCCGTTTCGCCTGGCAGGAACTCCACTTCGTTCACGGTGGGATCCCCTACCGGAAACAGCAGCAGAGCAGGTGCCACCCGCAACGCGCGTGCGATCACCAAGACTTCCGCAACGCTGACCGTCGGTCGCCGGCGTGCTTCGAAGTTGGCCAAGACGGATCGTGCGATCGGCAGCCCCAGCGCGCTGCATGCGTCGGAGAGCTGCTGCACGCTCATCCCGCGCTGGTGCCTGTACTTACGCATTTCGCTGGCGATCGTGTAGGCCAGCCGGCCCGACCAGTCATCAGTTGCCATGGACGATGACAATACACGGATGACTTGACATCTGGAAGTACGACGCGTCACTCTTCGAAGGTAGTCATCCTCAATCACCAATGTCCGGAGAGTTGACACGTGGAATCACAACAGTGTGATCAGACTGCTTCCACCATGACTCGTGAAGAACTGCTTGCTCTGCCACCTAGCGCTTCGCTGGAGATCGGGAACCGTGCCTTCGGCATGGGTCGGACGCTCGGATACTCCCTTGCCAAGCGGGGCGAGTACCCCTGCCGGCTTCTGCGACTCGGCAACAGCTACCGGGTGGTGACGGCCGACCTTCTGCGTGTCCTCGGGATCGAGACCGCGAGCACGCAAACGATCGAAGCCGCCTAACCCAGCACATGCAGAGCGGTCCCCAGGACGCCACATCCCAGGGACCGCGACACGTCAATCCCGAACGCACAGAAGCCCCGGCCGACAACAGCGACGAAGTCCCGGGGCCCCTGCATCAAGGAGACGCTGTGACCACGGTAACCCAGACAATCCCGACGGAGGAGAGCGCGCCGCCGGTTGACCCCGCCACCCGCGTCATCGACCCGGCCGGGCTCACCGACGACCAGCTCGACGGCAACGCGTGCATCGGGTGCGGCGTGTTGTACCCCTCGATCTCCAAGCCGGTCGGCCACGTGCCCGGCCGCGGGTTGGTGTTCGTCTGCGACACCTGCCCCGACACCCCCGACGACTTCCACCAGATCAAGACCGCCGACCTCCACGACAGCGGGGAGTTCAAGCCCTCGTTCCGGCAGGTCGTCAACGGCCTGGGGGTCGAGGTCTACCAGGGGGCGGACACCTTGCCCGAACCACTCCGCATGGCGCTGATTGTGCGCGACGGAGAGCCCCCGTGCCTGTTCGCCCGGAGCAGCCTCACGCCCCGTCAGATCGAGGTCGGTGGATATCTGGCGCTGTCGGTGTGGTTCCACTCCGAGCCGGGCGCCTACCGCACGGAGAGCGGCGCCATCCTTGTGCCGGTCGGCCCGGCAAGCATCGGTCGGAGCGACGCGTGACCGACAGCACGACGACGGCGGCCCCGGGCGTTCACGCGTCCGGGGCCGCCGGCCGTCCCGCGCAAGGCGCGCTGCTCGGCGACGACGAGATCGCCGACCTGTTGCGCTCCACCCCTCCGACCGTCCGCGGCCGGGCCCACCGGGTCCGCGGCCGGCACCGTTACCGGTGGGTCGTCCTGGTGAAGTGCCCCCGCTGTATGGACACCCACCAGCACCACGGCGTCGGTGTCCGGCGCGCACCCTGTGGACTGCTCTACCTCGTCCGTGTCCGGATCGGGGGCCGACGATGAGCGGCCGGGAGATTGCCGCAGCGGTGCTCGACTACGCCGAGTACGAGTGGAAGGTCTTCCCGATCCTGCCCGGCAAGGTCCCGTTCGCGAACTGTCCGGACTGCACCCCGGAAAGGCTGGCCCACTCGATCGCCGAGTGCCCGTGCCTGCTCGCCGACGACGGGGCCCTGTGTCACGGCTACCACGCCGCGACCGCCAACCCCGAAGTTCTGCGCCGGTGGTGGGGCCGCTACCCCGCGGCGAACATCGGACTGCCGTGCACGCCGAACGGCTTGGCGGTGGTCGACGTCGACCCGCGCAACGGCGGGCACCGCACCCTCGCGGCCCTGGAACAGCGGCACGGGTGCCTTCCCGGGACGCTCATGCAGATCACCCCGGGCAGCCTGCCGGACGGTGGCTTGCACATGATCTACCGCCACCCCGGGGTGCCCTTGCCGGGCAAGCTCGGCATGGGCATCGACGTGAAGGCCAACGGCTACATCGTGGTTGCGCCGAGCGTGCATGCCAACGGCGTCCGCTACCGCTGGTCGGGCCACGGCGAGACCTTCCGTCGCCCGCTCGCGCCGTGGCCCCGCGTGCTCCTGCCCGCGCCATCGCCACCTGCACCGCGGCCCGTCCCCACGGCGACGGGGGACCGGCGGACCGCGGTGGTCGGCGGGCTTTTGCGGGTCGTCCTGGAGGCGCGGCCGGGAGAGCGGAACGAGCGGCTGTTCTGGGCCGCTTCCCGCGCGTCCGGCCACTGCCGGGCCGGCTTGCTCGACAGCCGCTCGGCCGCTTCCGCGCTCCTCGACGCCGCCTTGTCCATCGGCCTCGACGAGCGCGAGGCGCGCAGCACGATCACAAGCGGCTTTCGCACCACAGGAATGAGCGCGGCATGACCGAACCCGAAGACGTTGCCGCCGCCATCCTCGCGCGGCACAACATCGTCGACGACGAGAAGCCCGAACCCTCGCCGACCGGGCGCCCGTGGCCGGCCATCGACGAGACCGCGTTCGCGGGTCTGCCGGGTCGGATCGTGAACACGATCGGGCCGCACACCGAAGCCGATCCGGCCGCCATGCTCGCGACCCTGTACGCCGCGGCCGGTGCGATGATCGGCGACCGGCCGCACGTGCTTACGGGTGGGGTTGAGCACGGTGCTCGGGTGTGGCCGCTGATCATCGGGCGCACCGCCGGCGGTGTGAAGGGCACGTCCTGGGCGGAGGTGCGGCGCGTCCTCAAGGCTGCTGACGCCGAGTTCTGCCACGACCGGGTCATGGGTGGCCTGTCGTCGGCGGAAGGGCTGATCTTCCAGGTTCGCGACCCGACCGGCGATCCCGAATCCGACACGTTCGACGAAGGGGCCAGCGACAAGCGGCTGTTGATCGTCGAGTCGGAGTTCGCGTCCGTCCTTGCCCAGGGCAAGCGCGAGGGCAACACCTTGTTGCCGGTGCTCCGTCAGTCCTGGGACGGCGGGACGCTGCGCACGATGACCGTGAAGCCGCGGGTGGCCACTGACCCGCACATCGTGATCGTCGGGCACATCACCCCCACCGAGCTGCGCGCCAAGCTCTCGGACTCCGAGCGCGCCGGCGGCACGATGAACCGGTTCCTGCCGGTGCTGTCCAAGCGATCCAAGCTGCTCCCGGACGGGGGTGACCTGTCCGACGCCACGGTCAAGGGACTCGGCGCGGAACTCGCCGACCAGATCCTTCAGGCACGGACCGTCGCGCGGATGTCCCGGACACCGGAAGCCGCCCGGTACTGGCGAGACCTGTACAAGCGCCTGGCGGCCGACCACGCCGGAGACGGGCCCGTGGCCCAGGTCGTTGCGCGGGCGGCTCCCCAGGTGTTGCGGCTGTCCGTGCTGGCCACTCTGCTCGACGGTCGGGACCGGATCGACGTGTCCCACCTCCAAGCCGCCGAAGCGTTCTGGGACTACGTCGAGGACTCGGCCTGGTACACGTTCGGATCCGGCACCGGCAACCCCGACCTCGACCGTTTGAAGTCGTTCGTCGACAACGCGGGCGATGACGGAGTCGGGCGGACCGGCATCGCAAACGACTGCTTCGGCAAGCACCGGACCAAGGCCCAGCTCGACGCGCTTGTGTCCGAACTGACCGCCCTGGGCGACTACGAAGAGTGGTCGAAGCCAACCGGCGGGAGACCGGTGCAGCTCTATCGGCGGATTAAGCAGAAGTAGCGGACTAACCCCCTGACCTGCGCAGACGCTCGGACCCTTTCTCCGCACGCGCGGAGAAAGGGAGCAAGCCTCAAGGACGCTGACCTGCACCAACGGGCTTAGTCCGCATCTTCTGCTTACTCCGCAGCCCCCGGCTCCTACCCCGAAAGCGTGACTTAGAGCGACGAAGAAGGGAGTGGTCCATGACCACCGCCGACGACCGCGTGCGCGAGCAGATAGAGCAGGCGCGCCGCCGCCGCGAAGCCGCCAAGCGGGTACGCGAACGCCTCGACCGGGCCCGCGCGTACGGGCTCGAAGCGCGCCGCGCCGCCAAGCTCGACCACCTTGCCGCGGCGGATTCCATCCACCCGCCGGACCGAACCCCCGACCCCGACCACGAGCCCGACCCGGACCCGCCGACTGCGGCATGACCACACGCGGCCCCGGTGTTCAGCCCGACCACACGGCGACCCGCGCCGCGGCTGCACCACACACCGCCCCGGGATCGGAGCCCACCACACGGAGCCCTGGCGACCGGACGGTCCGGCCACACCGCGCGCGAACACCGCGCCCTACCCCTCCCTCGGCCCCTTCGCCTCGACCAGGCGCAAGGGGCCAACCCCCATCCGGAAGGGCACCCCGTGACCGCCGAACAACCCCCGCCCGGGTACGTCATCACCGGGCCGTGCGTCGTCGTCTCCGCAGAGGTCTGCGCCTTCCTGGTCGGACACGCCGACCTCGACCGGCTCAGGATCGCCGCCCGCATCCGAGACCCCCGCGTCTACGCCGCCCTGCTCGCGATCCACACCACCGGCCACGCCTGGGCGGCGGACCCCCGCGGACTCGAACCCCGGACTTCTGCGGACTTCCAGCCACGCTGGATCACGACGGAGCAAGCCGCCGACATCCTCGACGTCGACCCCCGCCACATCCGCCGACTCCTGTCCGACGGCCGCCTCGACGGCCGCCGCGACAACCGCGGCCGGTGGCGCGTGGACCGTGCGTCCGTCGACCGACGAGCGGCGCAACACCGCTGGACCTAGCCACCGGGAGACCCACGATGCCCACCCCCGACGAGATCCGCGCCGCACACAACCGGCGCGTCGAGGCGATCACCGCCCGCGTCGAACTGTCCGACCACGCGAGGCGCGTCGCACTCGCCCGTGCACTCACCACCGCCCGCGCCGACCTCAAGGCCGCGCGGGCGGCCGAGAGCAAGGAGCGCGAGAGCAGGTGGAACGCCGGCCTACGCAAGCTCTGGGGCACCGACGACCTGATCGCACTGGGCGCGGACCGCGCGTCCACCACGATCAGCGCCCGCGACGCCGCGGACCGGGTGGCCAGGATCAAGAACGCGGACCAGGCCGCCGCGCTGCTGCGACAGGCCGAAGCCACCGGCGACGAGATCCTTGCGCGGGCGATCGGCAACCACGCCAACGACCACACCGGCAGCCTCGACGGCGCGGGCAAGTGGGGCGGTGTACTCGCCGACTTCCTCGCTCCGCGCGAGACCGCGACCGCGACGTACGAGCAGATGTGCGCCATGGCGGCCGAGACCACCAGCGCCGCACGGATCTTCGGCAACCGGCCGATCGACCCGCCCGCCGATCTGCGCGGCCTGCCCGACGGGCAGATCAGGGAACTCGCCGCCGACCCCAACATCCCCGACACGATCTGACCAGGGGCCGCCACCGTGAACGGTCACCTGCCCTGCCCCAACCTGTTCGCCGGCCACGACGCCGGCCTGTACCGGCTCCCCGACCACATCACCGATCCGCGCCGCGCACACGCCGCACTCGCCGACCCGCGCGCCGCCGCCGAACCCGACATGCCCCCGCCCGATCGGCTCGCCGAGACCCTGGCCCTGGAGACGATCGACGCCCTGTCCGCCGGCCGGGACCGCCCCGACACCACCGCGGTGGACCGGGCGCGCACCGCGTGGCAACAGCACGACGACGACCTCGACGTCATTCGCCGCGCCCGCGAGCAGGTCGCCGACATCGTCACGTCGCGCATTCGAGGCGACGCCGAACGCCTCATCCTCGACACCCTCGCGCCGGCCCACGACCAGGCCGTCAACGACTTCGCCGGCGCCTGGGCCACGCTGCTCGGCCACGGCCAGACCAACCCCGCGCAACTGATCTCCGCACCCGCCAGGATCCGCAAGGCCGCGGCCCGCGTCGACCAGGCGACCGACACCTACCGCGCGATGTGGTCGGTACGCCACGACCTCGACGCCATCGGCATCCGATGCGCCGACGATCCGCACGGCCAGTACGCCGCCATACGCAACCCCCGCGACCTGGTGGGCCCCCATGCACCCCTGGGCCGCGCACCATGGCGCAACCTCGACACGCGCGCGTTCCTCGCCTGGATGACCGAGCACGACGGACGACTGTGGATGCCGACCATCGACGAGCAGGCCCAGGCCGCCCAGGCTGAACCGCGCGTCCGCCACACCTTCCGGCCCCGCTCCGCATGACCCGACGCCGACCGGCGGGGGCCACCTCGACGGGCGACCCGGCCAGACCGCGGGGGAGGTTGGTCCGGGCGTGTACGGGTCTGGGGATCCACGCGCCCCCACCCGGGTGGGGGCGCACCCGCGGGCGCGCGGGCAGGTTGACCGCCGGGGAGGGAAAGTCCTGGCCCCGTAGGTAAGACCCTTTGCGCGTAATCCGTCTAAAACGGACATTGCGATGGAGGGTCTACTGCTCGTACGTCCGGGATCGGTGGTCCTTGATCGCCTCGTTGTAGCGCGCCTGGTCGTGCTCGTAGCAGCGCGCGGCGCACGCCTTGCGCTGGACCTTCTTCCGCTGGCCGAAGGACATGTCGAAGGTGCGGACCGTGATCAGCATTGCCGCCCCGCACAGGGGGCAGGGGTCGAGTTCGTCGCGGTGAATCGTGTCGCGGTGCCTCATGCATGCACGGTAGTGGCCGGCCGGCCCCACGGGCGGGCGATCCGCCGGAGGCGTGGCCACACGACAGGGCCGTCCCGCCAGATTCGGGGACGGCCCTGGTGCGTGCGGTGGAGCGGTTATGGCTTGAGGATGCGGCGGATGGTCGAGTGGCTGCATCCGAGCCTGCCAGCAAGCTCGGCTACGCTCGCGCCGGCGTCGCGGGCGTGTGGCACCCGGGCGCGCACCTGCTCGTCGGCGTGCTCGTACAGGCCCTGGGCAAGGGCGTGTTCGCGGCTGCCCGGTCGGAACCCCTCGCGTACTCCGGCGTAGACGCTGCGCCGGTAGACGGCGATGTCGAGTCGGTGCCGCTCGTCGTCGAGGCGGTTTTCCGCTGCGGCGCGTTCGGCGGAGGTTGCGGCCTGGTCGAGCGTGGGGTCGAGGGTCCGCTTCCCCATGTCTGTCGTCAGTCCTCGTTGCCCATGCGGAGGATGGGCCCGGTGAGGGGGTGGTTCGGGTCGAGGGTGCGGCCCATGGCGGTCATGCGCTTGAGCTGGATCTCTTCGTCTTTGCGGGTCTCCTCGCGGAGGATGTCGGGGCGTTCGTTCTGGTCGACGCGTTCGAGGATGGCCGCGATCAGGGCGGCGACCGTGCCTTCGGGGATCTTGAGGGCTTCGACTTCGTACTCGGTGCCGTCGGCCGTCAGGTAGCGGGAGACGATGACTTGGTCACCGGTCCCTCCCATGACCTCGTAGTCGACCCATGTGCTGTCGGGTGATGTCACGTCGTTGCCTCTCGTGTGTCGGTGGGGTGGGACCAGGCGAGTTCGGCCCACATGGTGGTGATGCCGTCGGTGTGTTCGTCGCCCATCTCGTCGGCGAGCAGCGCGACCAGGCCCAGGCCGGGCCCGACCTCCCCGACGTCGACGCCGGGCGCGTCGTCGGTCACGCGGAACTCGACCTCTATCCGGGCGCGGTAGCCGTGGAGGCGGCCGGTGATGGTGAAGCTGGCGGTGCCTCGTGTGACGGCGTTGGTGACCAGCTCGGACGTGATCAGCTGCGCGTCGTGGACGCGGGGGGTGTCGTCGAGGACGTAGGCGATGTGCGCGCGGGCGACGGCGACCATCACGGGCAGGGAGGGAAGGTCGATCGTCGACTCGATGGCTTCTGCCACGGGACACCCCGAACCGTCCGCGACCCAAAGATCACTCAGGGTCGTGCTGGAATGCCAGCATGGACCTGGAGTACCAGCTACGTCAACCTGTACGTGAGAGCACGCGCGAGCGAGTGAGGCAGGGGCCCATGGTCTTCGGCGAGGAACCGGCGTACCGACGCATCGCGAACGACCTGCGCAACCGGATCGGCGCGGGTGAATTCGCCGCCGGCGGGGGCGCGTTGCCGTCCCGGTTCGAGTTGTGCGCGCACTACGGCGTGAGCGAGACCGTCGCCCGACAGGCCGTGCACGTCCTGGTCTCGGAGGGGTGGGCGATCACCCGGCCGGGCGCGGGCACGTTCGTGCGAGAGCGTCCGGAGGTGACGCGGATCCTGCGCACGCCGCGGCCGGAGCGCGGTCGCGGGTCGCCCTTCCGCGCGGACATGGAGGACCGCGGGCACTCGGGCACGTGGCGTTCGAAGTCGTCGACGACCACCGCGCCGCCGGAGGTGGCCGAGCGTCTGGGCATCGACCCCGGGGACCGCGTGATGCGCACGGTGTACGTGTTCCTCGCGGACGACGAGCCGGTCATGCTGTCCACGTCCTGGGAGCCGCTCGCCATCACCGGCGCCACGCCGATCCTGCTCCCGGAGGAGGGTCCGTTGGCGGGGAAGGGCGTGGTGGATCGGATGGCCGCGATCGGTGTGCGCGTCGCCGAGTCGTCCGAGGTCGTGTCCACCCGGCCGGCGTCCGCCGACGAAGCCGAGCGGCTGGGCGAACCGCTCGGCGCGCCGGTGCTCACGATCGAGCGCACCTACTGGGACACCGACGGACGCCCGGTCGAGACCGCGGACATCGTGGTGCCCGGGTCGCGCCGCGAACTGGAGTACCGCACCGTGTTCCCGCTCGACGACGAGTAGGCCGAACCCCCCGCAAGGGGTGCAAGATCGCTGGTCGCGGCCTTGCCCCCACCATGCGGGGGGTGCGGGATCCTTGCGCCTCCCGGGCAAGATCTTGCACCCCACGCACACCCCGGATTACAGGGCTTCCAGGGCCTTTTCGAGGTCGTCCCGCTCGTATCCGCGCTTGGTTCCCCCGTCGATCCACAGCGACCCGGGAGTGACGCCGAGCGGCCGGAGCAGGGTCGCGACGTGCTCGGCGTCGGCGGCCTGGTCGAGCCTGTCGGCCAGCTCGGCGGACGCGATCCGGGCGCGGTCCCCGACGATCGCGAGCACCTGACTCAGGAACACGGCGCGCGGGTCGAGGTCGGTCACCGGCAGGGTGCCCGCGGCGGAGCGCAACTCCAGGGCCCGCCGGGCGACGTCGTCCGCGCGGTCGTCCGGGGTGAAGAAGCCGCGCACCCGCTGGGGCTTGGACTTCTCGGAGAGGAACCACCCGGCTCCCAAGTGCTCCTCCGCGAAGTCCTGCGCGTTGAAGCCCTGGGCGGCCATGCCCCGGCCCAGGATGGTGTCCGACATCTCGGGGGTGGAACAGCGGCCGGCCCACCGGTACTTGATGTTGTCCCGGATGTACGAGGGCACGACCTTGTCCTCGGGCTTCTGGGTGAGCAGGCACGGCACGATGCCCGCGGCGCGTCCCTCCGCGACGAGCTTGCGGAGCAGCTCTTTGATGTCCTTGCCGTGTTGCGGGTCCAGGCACAGGCCGGCCAGTTCGTCGCACCACAGGAACAGCAGCCGTTCGCCCATGTCCGGGGCGAGCTTCTTTGCCTTGCGCGCGAGGATCACCCGGTAGCGGCGCATCATCTCGGCGACCAGATCGGTCAGCAGATCGACCACCGATCCCGCGTCGTCCGGAGTCGAGAGCCGGTGACAGATCGGGTGCCACGCCTGGGAGTCCACGCCCTGTTTCACCGGGGTGAGCCACAACTCGGCGTGCGGGTCCATGCCGATCGCCATGAGCAGCGCGAGCGCGGACATCGACTTGCCCGCGCCCGGCTGCCCACCGAAGAAGAACGAGGACTCGAACGCGGACACCGTGACCGGATTCCCGCGCACGTCCCGGAACAACTCGACCCTGCCCCACATGTCCGTTGCCCCGACCCCGGGGCGGGCGATCGGGTTGGCGGGCGACGGGCCCGCGAACGGGTGCTCGTCGAACACCCGGAGCATGAGCCGGCCGCCGTGCCCGACCACCGTGGTCATGTCCACCTGTGCGGGATCGGTGCCGAACGCGGACGCCAACTCCGCGCCGCGGCCGATCGCCTTCCCGGCCGGGACGCCACTGGGCAACTCGACCATCGACACCCACGCTTCGCCGTCCCGAACGACCGGCCCGACCACCCGCACCGTGCCGAGCTTCGCCGCGGCGAACGCCTCGCGCACGGCCTTGCTGCCCATGCGACCGGTCAGCAGGGCGGGTCCGCCGTCCTTCGGTCGCCGACGCCACCACTCGGCCGCCGCCGCGGTGCCGAACACGGCAGTGCCGAGCAGGTACGGAGTCGGGCCCCAGTGCGCCGCGCCGCTCGCCCCCGCGAGCAGGTCGCCGGCGGTGCCCATGCGGTCGAGCAGCCGGCAGCGTGGCGCGGCGAACGCGGGTACCGAGTCGACCACGCCGACGACCGCGACCGGACCGGCCGACCACGCCACGGCCCGGCGACGCCTGCGCCGTACCTGCTCGACCAACTCGGGCTTGTTCGCGCGGTGCTCGGCGTACTCGTCGGCTCGTACCCATCGCCACGTGTGCCGGATGCCCCGGCCGGTGCCGACGGTGCCGTACAGCAGCGTGCGGCCGACCAGCCGGGCGACCACCGGGAGACCGCCCCGGGTACCACTCGACGACCTGCTACCACCCGGTGCCACGGTCGTCCGGTGGTCGTTGTCCTGGTCGTGTCGGTGGTCGATCCGGCGGTTGTGTCGGTGGGCTTCCCGCCACCGGGAACCGTGGACGTATCGCCACGGTTGCCACCCGGCGCGAGACCGGCTTGCCGGATCATCTCGTCGGTGTCCGGCACGGCCGCCGGGCGCCGGATGGGGACGACGTTGGTGTGCGCGGGCTCGTCGTCTCGCCCATGCTGAATCAGGTGAGCCATGATCGGGGTTCTCCTCGATGGGGAGAGCGGGCCCCGGCCGCCGCCAAGCATTGCCGGGGCCCGCGTGGGTTTTCAGGGGATCGCCTGAGAAGGGCGACAGAAGGACGCGGTGTCCCTCAGTGGCGGGCCACGCCGTTGAGCGCGACGACTTCACGGCGCAGCTCGGCCGCCGCGCGACGCGACAGGCCCAACTCGCTCTGCAACGCCTCGATCGTGACCGGGCGCCTGGTCGACGCCACCGCGTCGCGGTGCATCCGCCGGGCCCGCCTCCGCAGCTCGACCGGCGACAGGGCAGGGGTGTCCACAGTGCCGACACCCTTCGCGGCTGACGGGGAGTCGCACTCGTCGTCAACGGCCATGGCATCCACGGGGCGGACGTCGTCCGAAGCGTCGGCCTGGTCGTGCTGCCGGTCGTCCGCGCGACCGCCCGGCGGACCGGACACGACAGGCTCGTCCACCACCGGCGCAACCACCGAAGTGGTCGGCCCCGTGGTCACGTCGATGGTCACCCGGTCGGTCGTCTCGACGACCCCATGGGGACCGGCACCCGACCAGGGGTCAGCGTGACCTGCTGACCTCTCGCCGGCCATGTGCGCGGCACCGCGAAGGTGGTCGGCAGTGGTGGGCACGCCGCCCACAACTGCGCCTCCAAGGGTGTTCAGACTGTGAAGCCCCTTGAGGGTGTCCACCGCCATGGACACCCTGGGGGTACCCGCTGGCGTGTATCCCCGGGGGGTCCGAGTGTGAAGCCCCCGACCCGCGTTGCCCGCAGAGCCACGCGGATCCGGCCGGTCCGCAAGACCACCAGGGGTGCCCACACCATGGGTACCCCCTGCCACCGCGGCGCGGCCCTCAAGGTGGCGGATCCGATCCGCGATCACCCGCCGGTACCCGGTCGCCGCTTCGGCCAGCACGATCAACAGCACGGGCGGAATCGAGTGCAACACGACCCCGGCCGCGTCGACTTCGGTCGGCACACCAAAGCCGCCGTCCGGCCACACCGACGACCACACGTTCATCACCCACGTGCCCAGGCCGGCGAACCACCGCAGCGCGGTCGCCCACCCGGCCGGCGCCGTCCCCAGCTCGACGAGCCGCGCGTCCACCAGGAGCACGGTCAACAAGGCGCCGGCGACCATCGGGTCGAGGGTCCACGCGATCCACACCGACACGTCGTGCCCGATCGCGAACCGGGTCACCGATGCCGCCGTGAACACCATCGCCACGACCGCGATCGTGATCAACGCCGCGGTGATCCGGCGTGACAGGACCCGCAGTTCTCGGATCTCGTTTGCCACCGAGTCCCACTCGGTCGCACCGCGGCTCACGCCTGGGCCTCGTCGATCGCGTCGAGCAGCACGGTGAGCGCGCCCACCAGCGCGCCCCGTTCGTACAGCAGCGTGCTCCACGCCGCCGTACCGATCTCCGTCGCCGTGACGTCGTCGAGCACCTGCCGCGCCATCCGGGCATGAACGGCCAGATCCACACCGGGACCCGCCCCACCCGTAGGGTCCTGCCGGGACCCAATGGTGAGGGGGTTGGCAGGGTCAACCGGAAAAGCCTCATCCGGCCACGTCGCCCCGAACGCGTCGGTGTGCCGGTCGGTGTGCCCGGCCGGGAGCACACACGGCAGGCGCGTGGGGTTGATCGGCTGACCACACCAGCACCCGGGGCGGACCGAGCCGCACGCCGCAGTGTCGGGGGTCGGGACCGGCGCGGACCCCCACACCCTGGGAGTCTCGAACGCGGGGACCGGATAGTCACAGTCCGCGCCGCGCACGGTCACGTCGAGCCGCACGTCGACGTCACCCACGCGGAACCGGGTCGAATGCCCGTGCAACGCGAGGGGACCGGCGGTGTCGGCCTGCTTCAGAACCCGGCGAGCCCGACGGGTAGCGGTCGTCAGGATCGCCTTCACGGCGTCCGACAAGGGGATGGGCGGAGGTTGTACCTTTCTGCTCACGGCTGGACTCCTTGATGCGAAGGGGTTCGGTCCAGGCCCCGGCCGGTGATTGGGTCACCGTGCTGGGGCTGCTTCGTCGCATGCAGGAGTTGCGGCGGACCACGGGGGCCGGTGTGCTCCGGGTGTGCCCGGACGCCCCGAAACCGCGTGGCATCAAACGACATTGGGCATCCGCCATACGGGCGTGGCCTGGGAGAGGGCGACATGGCCCGTCATCCCCCGTCACTCGCCGGTCCGGAAAGCGGGGGTCTTTTAATCCGCGGGTTCAGGGTTCGATCCCCTGACGGCCCACTCGCGTCAGGGCCGGGTTTGGGCTGCTGACCAGCATAAACACGGCGAACGTAGTCCTTTTGCGGCCCTGGACCTCTGGTCCGGGGCCGTCTGCGTGAGCGGTTGGGCGCCTGGTCAGCCTGCTGTAGCACTACCTCGACGGCGTCCACGGCACTGATCCACGCGGTCTGATCGACGCTCCAGAGGGGGAGTCGTCGCGGTGTCGGTCTCGACCCGTCCGCCGTCCGCAGGCTGGGAGCCCGTCTCGTGCTCAACGCGGAAGCCGGGCCGAAGCGCGGGCAGTGTTCGACGACGTCCCGGCAGTATGGCGCCGGCCCGGCGTCGCGTGCTGACACGCGTCTCGGGCCCGAGTTCCCGCTGACCAGGCGCCTGCTGTCGAGGATCGCGTCGCGCCTGCGCACGGCCGGTGCAAGCCGCGGCGTCGACGAGCACGATCCAGTCGTGCAGATGACCGGATCACGGGAATCGCCTGCGCAAAGGCATCGGCCTCCGGACGGTCCGACCGCGTCCCTGGCCTGCACCCTCGAACCCTGGTCCTCCGGGTCGACGGCAAGGGCGTGGTGACGTGCTGCTTGACCTCAACCTTCGTTGAGGTACGAGGGTCGTGTCATCGAACGGCGAGACGAGGAGATTCCGATGACACAGCCCAGGATCCTGGTGACCGGCGCGACCGGAAAGGTCGGCGGCGCGGTGGTGACCCGACTGCACGCGGCGGGCGTGCCCGTGCGGGCGCTGGTGAGAGGGGAGGCGGACTTCCCGGAAGGTGTGCAGGCGGTACGCGGCGATCTCGGTGATCCCGCGTCGCTGGACACGGCTCTGGAGGGCGTCGATTCGGTCTTCCTGGTGTGGCCGTTCCTGAGCGCCGAGGGCGCGTCGGAGGTGATCGACGCGATCGGGAAGCACGCCCGACGGGTGGTGTACCTGTCATCCGCCGGCGTCGGGAGCCAGGAGGAGAAGCCGGGCGAGGCGATCACCATGTTCCACACGGAGTTGGAGCGGCTGATCGAGGCATCGGGCCTGGAGTCGACGGCGCTGCGGCCCACCGGGTTCGCGAGCAACACGCTGGGCTGGGCGGAGGAGGTCCGCACCACCGGTGCGGTACGGGCGGCGCTGGCAAGGTTGGCCCGCCCGCTGATCCACGAGGCGGACATCGCCGCAGTCGCCGTTCAGGCGCTGACGACCGACGCCCTGCTCGGCGCCCGCCCCCTGATCACCGGCCTCGAACCGATCACTCAGGAACGGCAGGTGGCGCTGATCGGCGAGGCGATCGGGCGGCCGGTGCGGTTTGAGGAGATCACACTGGACGAGGCCGCCGAGCAGATGAAGGCGGCGGGCTGGCCGGCGGAGCTGGTGGAGGCCGTGCTGCCGGCCCAGGCGGAGATGCTCGACAATCCGGAGCCGGTCAACGATGAGGTGGAGCGCATCACGGGCACCCCGGCCCGATCCTTCCTGGAGTGGGCGGTGGACCACGCGGCGGACTTCCGCTGAGAGGGACGTCGATACCCGTTGACACAGACGACCGAAGCATCGGATCTCGACTCCGTGTCCCACACGCTTGACGCCCCGTGGTCGGGCTCCCCGCTCAGGCAAGCCCTGAGCGGTTGAACCGTGCAGGTCGGGAGGCCATCTCGCGACCATGGCGTGCCGGACTTGCCGCTGGTGCGCCATCGCTCCCCTGTGGTGTCCAGCCCGGCGACCACCGGTCCGTCGAGGCCGACGACGACGTCCGACTTTCACGTACGCAGGGCAGCCACCGGGGACGGGAAGTGGCTGACTCTCGGCGAACGCGGTTGTGGCGTCCCAGAGTTGATCCCGACGAGGCGGCGATGGTTCGTTCCTGCTCGTCGAGTGCCGATCGAGGGGGACAGGCGGTGGCCGAGCCTGCTGTGCAGGAGGTTCTGCAGCGGCGGGTGGTCGCGGCAATGGAGTCGCGGCGGATACGGCGCTTCCGCAGGGAAGCCGGTCGCCGGATCGCCCAGGGACTCCGGGCCGGTCCGGAGCCACTTTCGCCACACCGAATTACTCCCCGTAGAGGGTGGGCAGGTCGACTAGGAGGATGTCGTTCCGTCGGCCCACCAGTTCGATCAGGTCGGGGTAGAAGCCGTGTAGGGAGTACAAGGCCAGCGTGGTGCCGGTGGTGTCGTGCCCTTGGTCGGCCAGCAGAGTGCGAATGTGCTCCAGACGTTGCAGGTCTCCCGTGCCGCGGCGGGCGGCGGTCGCCTTGGCCTCCCCGATGAGGGCGATCTTCGCGCGGGCGGACTGCGGTCGTTCGCCGGCCGCCAGGGCGATGACGTCGACCTCGTGCTTGGTTCGGGCGGCCGGATCGGCGACCTCGGTGGTGCCGACCGGGCCGGGCAGACTTGTGGGCAGCAGGCTGTAGGCGTAGCGACGGGTGAAGTCGCGGGCCAGGTCCTCGAAGTGCGGTCCGAGGATCTTGGAGTTGAAGGTCGGAGCGGCCTGCTGCCACACCTGCTCGGCGAAGCCCTGCTCCACTGCGGCCGCCTGCGGCAGCGTGATCAACTGGTTGAAGCGGATGACCGGATCCGCGAGCGTGATGACCGGGTGCCGGGTACGCAGGATGTCCTGCTCACGCCGGATATACCCGGTCGACTCCAGCACCCCGAGAGGGTGGGCAACGGCGTTGCGCGGACGCTCAAGGGCCGCGCCGATCTTGGTGGGGGTGGTGGCGCCCTGGGCGATGGCGGTGAGGATGTCGTAGTACAGCGTGTGCTGCGTGATCCGCGGGTCCTCCCGCAGGAGGTACTCGGTCTCGGTGCGCGAGTACACCGCGCGGCCCGGGTCGAGGAGGGTGCGGGTGAGCCAGGCGTCGAAGCCGTCATCCGGATGCGGGCGGGCAGCCACCGGCCGGTAGCCGGGTGCACCGCCGAGAACCGCGTGCACCTTCAACGCGGTCAGCGGATCCTTGATCTGCCAGAAGGCGCGGCTGTCCCGGTAGTCGAACGGCCCCAGGCGCAGGTCGACCACGGCCCGGCCCCGCAGCGGCTTCGTCCCCGACAACAGCTCATGCATGACACTCATCGCGGAACCGCACAGGATCAACCGCGGGCCCGGCCCGTCCCCGGGCCGCGCGCCACGCTGGCGCTCGTCGTAAAGCTGCTGGAGCAGGCCCGGGATCTCAGGTGAGTGCTGCAGCAGGTACGGCAGTTCGTCGATCACCAACAGCGGGTGCGGTGAACGGGCGGTCACATCCAGGGCATTGGACAGCACATCACGCCAATCCGTCAGGCGCAGACTGCCGGACCGCAGACCGGCATGGGCGGCGACCGCATCGCTGAACCGCCGGATCGCAGGCAGCCGCCCCTCTTCCCGGACCGCCGTGACATACAGGCCGCCGACCTGCTCGGACAAGGCCTGCAGAAGGTACGACTTCCCGTGCCGCCGTCGGCCGGACACGATGCCGAGCCGCATCGCGGGATCCGGATCAGCGAGGAACTCCGCGAGAAGGTTCCACTCTCGGTCCCGGTCGACCACGTCGCCAGGCTTGGCCGGCAGACCGTTCTCCATCGAATCCCCCACAGATTGACTGCGACTTATTACGTCTAAGTCTACTTCGACATAATCCGTATTGCTGGGCTTCGCCATGACTGCGGCAGCAGCAGAGCCCGGAGAGCAGAGGCCGTCCCAACCTTTGGTCCGGGGCCATCTGTGTGAGTGCGGCGTGAGTGGATATCCCGGCATCAGGTCCCACCGGAGTGGCCGGGGCATCACCGGCGGCCTCGGCCGGGGCAGACCGCGCGCCTCGCCGCGACGGAGGCCCCCGGACGACGACCAGGAAGAAGACAGATCGATGAAGCACGAGTACGAAGCCAAATTCCTCGCTGTCGACGTTGCCGATGTCCGGGCGCGGCTGATCGAACTCGGCGCCGTGCGAGCGTTCCCCCGCACGCTGCTCACCCGCAAGATTTTCGAGCACGACACCCTGACCGGCGGCCGATGGCTGCGGTTGCGCAGCGAGGGGATCCGCTCGACCCTGACCCTCAAGCAGGTCACCGACGCCACCACCATCGACGGCACGACCGAGATCGAGACCGGGGTCACCGATCTGCCCGCCATGGCCGAGATCCTGCGCAGCCTCGGGCTTCGGGAGGTCCGCTATCAGGAGAACTACCGCGAGGAGTGGGTCCTCGGAGGGGTCACATTCGACCTCGACACCTGGCCCGGCCTGCCCACCTTCCTGGAGATCGAGGGCCCCGACGCACCCTCGGTCCGGCAGGCCGCCGCTCTGCTCGAACTCGACTACACCACGGCGAGATTCGGCAGCGTGGACGAGATCTATCGCATCGAGGCCGGACGGGACATTCTCACCGAGCCCACTCTGCTCTTCGCCGAACCGACGCCGACGCCGACGCCGAATGCGAAGGTGAGGCGGACGACGAAGCCATGCCGGAGGTGGGCCGCGTAACTCCCGAGCCTGCCTGAGGACTTCCTGCTGCCGCCAGGGAAGGAAGCCCGAGTCCCGGGCGCCCTCGGACCGACGAGACGAGAGGTTCAGGCTGTCGGTTTCCTCGATCGGGTACAGGATCGACCGCCGCCGGCGTCCTGTGCCGGTTCCATCGGGTCCGGGCGGGATTACGTTCCCGCGTGGGCCTGGATGAGACCGTATTTGCCGCTGGTGCGCCACGGCTCCCCGGTGGCGTCCAGCTCGGCGACCATCGGTGCGGTGAGGCCGACGACGACGTCCGACTTCAACGTACGCAGGGCAGCCACCGGGGACGGGAAGTGGTCGACCCGCTCGGCGAACGGGGTTGTCGCATCCCAGAGTCGATCTCCGACGAGGCGGCGGTAGTTGAGGTCGCCCTTGCCGATCGTCATCGTGGCCCCGGACAGCTCTGCCCTGAGGTCGGCGGGCATGTCGTGGAACGGCAGCGGCGCGCAGAAGAACCGGTGGGTGCGGACCATGAGGATGCCGTCCTTCATTGCCCGGTGGAGTCGACGGCCGATCAGTCGTGCCTCCTGCCCCGGTGCGAAGCGGAGGCGGTCGAGGGTCGCGAGGACGTCGGCGGTGGTCGCGTCCGACACGTAGTAGGGGGCGGGCTTGACGTAGAGGACGACCTCGGCGGCCGGTCCGCTCGTGAGGAGATGGTCGATCAGGACGAGGTCGGGCAGCAGTTCCCGTCCCGCGTTGTCCGCGATGACACAGACCCTCGGGTTGTTCGCGGCAGCGAGCGCGGACCACAGGAGCGGACTGTCGTCCGCGATCAGGGCGGGGGATCGGGTGTCCGGCGCCGAGGCGGTGATTCGGAAGCCGAGGTCCGCCCGGTTGCCCCAGAGAGCCGACGAGAGCAGCACCTTTGCCCGCTGGTCGGCGGACAAGGATGGCAGGTCGTCGAGAGCCGCCGACTCGGCGTCGACGGCCGGGCCGGCCAACTCGGCGTTCTTCAGCGGCGCGAACGGGTCGATGCCCTGCCAGGTCCCGGGTCGGAAGTAGCCGGTGGCTTCGAGCAGCCTGCGGTAGAAGTAGCTCTCGGCCCACAGGAACGGCGCCTCGCCCCACGGCCGTCCGAACAGGCCCTCGCCCCACTCCAGCCACTGCCGATGATCGTGGGCGCTCTCGCCGAGCGGCTCCAGCACGCCGCCGGTGCTCTCGGACAGGAGTTCCTCGACCGCAGCCCGCTCGGTCGGTCCGTATGGCAGAGCGTCGAGTACCCGGCGAATGAGTTTCGGGTGCCGCTCGTGGAAAACGCCCCAGGCGAAGGAGCCGGGGACATCACTCAGGATCGTGGGCGCAGTGGACACGTTCGGGCTCGTCCTTCTCCTCGTCGGCCGTCACCGGGACCCGCGAGCGGACCGGCGCCGGCTCGGTCGACGGCGGGCATGGCGTGGCTCGGCGGCGACGCCGGGCCGGCCGGGCTGCCGACAAGCACCCGACCGGTACCAGGATCGGCGGCTGCGCGGTCCGGCGTTGCATCGACACGGAACTTGGGCACGCTGCCCGCGCAGGGGCCGGAGGTGGGTCGTTACGGTGCCGCGCTCGTGTCGGGAATGTCGTTCGGACGGGCCGTCGGGGGAGTCGGCAAGGCGGCTTCCGGGCGGCCCGGTTGGTGGACGGTCCAGTGGGCGGTGCGCCATGGGTGGGGGTCCAGGTCGTTGGGGAGGTCGACCAGGATCGGTTCGGTGGGCAGGGGGTGTAGGGCGCGTGGGTCGGCGTGGCGGAATTGGGGCCAGGCGGTGGCCAGGACGATGACGTCGGCGCCGTGGCAGGAGGCTTCGAGGTCGGTGGCGTAGTCGAGTTCGGGGTGGCGGGCGGCTGCGGTGGTGTTGGCCTGCGGGTCGTGGACGCGTACGTGGGCGCCTGCGCTCGCGAGTCGGACGGCGAGTTCGAGGGCAGGGGATTCGCGGACGTCGTCGGTGCCGGGTTTGTAGGCGGCGCCCCAGATGGTGATGGCGGCATCGCGCACGGGTTTGCCGTGCAGGGCGTACACGATCAGGTCGAGGGCGCGGGCGGTGCGGGCGTCGTTGATCTGCTCTGCGGCGCGTAGGAGGGTCGCCATCTCGGGCACGCCGAGTCGTTCGGCGTCCGTGGTGAAGGCGCGGATGTCCTTGGGGAGGCAGCCCCCGCCGTAACCGAGGCCCGGGCGCAGGCCGGCCGTACCGATCCGGGAGTCGTGGACGAGTGCTGCCGCGAGGGTCATGGCGTCGGCGTCCGCCGCGGCGCACATGTCGGCGATGGCGTTGATGAAGGAGATCTTGAGACCGAGGAAGGCGTTCGCGGCGCCTTTGGCGAGTTCGGCCGTGGCGGGGTCGGTGACGAGCAGCGGGACGCCGGCGTCGAGGAGTGGTGCGTACACCTCGCGGATGACCTTTTCCGCCCCGGCATCGGTGACGCCGGCGATGATGCGGTCGGGGTACAGGCTGTTTTCGAGGGCCTCGCCCTCGCGCAGGAATTCGGGATTCCAGACCACCCGGATGTCGACGTCGGGGGCGATGTGTTCGACGAGCGCGGTGAGGCGCGCGGTGGTGCCGACGGCGACCGTGGATTTGCCGATGATCGTGCAAGGCCGGGACAGGTGGCTCGCGAGAGCGCTCGCAGCGGCGAAGAGTCGGCCGGTGTCGTACGTGCGGCCGACGGCGTCGAGCGGCGTGTCCACGGCGAGGAAGTGCACGTCGGCGAACCACGCGGCCTCGGCGAAGTCCGTGGTGAACCGCAACCGCCCCGACGCCGTGTGCGAGGCCAGGAGTTGCGGCAGGCCCGGTTCGTGGATCGGGGACTCGCCCAGGTTCAGGTGCCCGACGCGAGCGGGGTCGATGTCGACGCCGACCACCTCGTGGCCGAGTTCGGCCATTGCCGTGGCGTGCGGAACGCCGAGGTGACCGCAGCCGATGACGGAG
Source organism: Embleya sp. NPDC059213 (assembly GCF_042754445.1). NCBI lineage: Bacteria > Bacillati > Actinomycetota > Actinomycetes > Kitasatosporales > Streptomycetaceae > Embleya > Embleya sp. NPDC059213. Next base: position 10,368 of record NZ_JBHZAV010000047.1, on the reverse strand, counting down.
ACGCGCATCGTGATCCCTTTCGATGGGGGATGTTGCGGGACGGACCGGCCGACCTCTCGGCCCGGGGCATCGGCGCGGTTCGGTGTGGCGCGATGGGATGGGCGGGTGAGGCATGGGGTGGCGGAGAGCAATCGGCGGATGCTTCGGGCTCGGGATGTGATGGATCGGGAGTATGCGCGGGCGTTGGAGCGGGCTGCGTGATCCCTTCGGCAATCGGATCCGGTTCACCCAGCTCAAGTCCTGACTGACTGGCTGTCGGGCGCGGAGCCGGGTGGCGGACCCCGGATCGCGCCCCGGGACCTGGGAAGTCGGCTCGGTGTGTGGGCAGTCGGGTGGGCTGCCCGGCCGGTTCCGCGTCGTCGCGGCCCGGCCCGGCGGCGGTGACCCGAAGTTGCCCCACTGCACCCCGACCCGTTCGTCCCGCTCGGCCGGCCAGGCCGTGCCGAGCCACCGCGTCCAGGCGGTGGTTCGAGGCGAACGCCGGGAGCCGGCCACCGAGTTCCCTCCGACCTGGCCACCCCCCGGCTCGCCCTGTCCCGCCCCGGAGCCCCGCATCCGGGGCGGGACAAGGCGGGCCGGGCGTCGACACGGCCGAACGGCGCCGGCAGGGTGTCCCGATGCGAATACCGAGGCAGGCGGCTCGTGTTGCGGTGCTGGACTCGGGCGGAGCGGTCTTCATGTTCCGGTACGACAACGAGGAAGTCGGCGTGCACTGGGCGATGCCGGGCGGGGGACTGGAGCCGGGCGAGGCACCGATCCGGGCGGCCGAGCGCGAACTGCGCGAGGAGACCGGCTGGACCGACGTCGAGGTCGGCGCCGTGTTCTGCCTCTGGGAGCACGACTTCACCCGCGCCGGGATCCCCGTCCGGCAGCGCGAACGGATCTTCCTGGCCCGGGGCCCGCGCCGAGACCCGATCGGCGATCTCGTCGCGGCACACGCGGCGGACCGGATTCTGTGGTGGCGCTGGTGGACGCCCGAGGAGTTGGCCGGCGACACCGAGCCGCTGTGGCCGCCGCAACTGCCGGAGTTGCTCGCGGCCGTGACGAACGCCGGCCCGCCGGTACCGCCGATCGACCTCGGTTACGTCCGAAACGGCGCCCCGGACCCACGATGATGCCCCCGGTTCGGCCGGTGCCACGATCGGCCCCAAAAATCGGTTGGTTCACGACCGGAGCTCGGGGTAGCGTCGATCACATGCTTTTCGTACAGATCTACGGCTGACATCGGCGAGGGCTGTGCCCTCGATCCGCCCGCACCGGGCGGCGCGTGACGTGCGTGCCGACACCCGGGGCGTCGGACTGTCGTGTCCATCCGCCGTAGATCCGAAACGAGAATGCTCATGTCTCAGCGTCGCCGTGCCCACATCGCGATGATCGGCATCCCCGCCGTCAGCCATGTCCTGCCCAGCCTCGAAGTCATCCGCGAACTGGCCGATCGAGGCCATCGCGTCAGCTACGCCAACGACCCCGCCGTCGCCGACCTGATCGCACCGACCGGGGCCGAGTTCGTGCCGTACCGCTCCACACTTCCGGTCGCCGACAACGACTGGCCGGCCGATGCGATCGGCGCGATGGGCGTGTTCCTGGACGATGCGATCAAGGCGCTGCCGCAGTTGCGTGCGGCGTACGACCACGACCCCGCGGATCTGTACCTCTACGACATCGGCGCGTATGCCGCCCGGGCACTGGCCGAGAGCCAGGGGCGGCCGATCGTACAGCTCTCGCCGACGTATGTGGCCTGGCAGGGCTACGAGGAAGAGGTGCTGCCCGGGATGAAGCAACTGCCGGGCGCGGACGCGTATTGGGCGCGATTCGCCGCCTGGCTCGCGGACTCCGGCGCGACCACCACGGACGTGGACCTGTTCGGCGGCCGGCCCCGCCGGGTCGTGGCCACGGTGGCGCGCGCGATGCAGCCGAATGCGGAGCGGGTGGACCCGGACGTGGTCGACTTCGTCGGTCCGTGTCCGGGTCGGCGTGCCGATCAGGGGGAGTGGACCCGCCCGGCGGGCGCCGAGCGGGTGTTGTTGATCTCGCTGGGTTCGGCGTTCACCCGGCAGCCGGAGTTCTATCGGCGGTGCCTCGCGGCCTTCGGCGACCTGCCGGGGTGGCATGTGGTGCTTCAGATCGGCCGGCATACCGACCCGGCGGGCCTCGGGGCGATTCCGGACAATGTGGAACTGCACACCTGGGTCCCGCAGTTGGCCATCCTGCGGCAGGCCGACGCGTTCGTCACGCACGCCGGCATGGGTGGTTGCGGCGAGGGACTGACGACCGGTGTGCCGATGATCGCCGTACCGCAGGGTGCCGAGCAGTTCGCCAACGCGGATCGCCTGGTCGAACTGGGCGTGGCCGAGCGCCTGGACACGGCGGACGCCACGCCGGAGGCCCTGCGCCGGGCCCTCCTCGCCCTGACCTCGGACCCGGAGGTGGCCGCCCGCTCGGCCCGGCTGCGGGACCAGGCACGTGCCGAGGGCGGCGCGGTCCGCGCGGCCGACCTGATCGAGGCCGAACTGGGCTGATCCCGGGGCGGCCGGCCGGGCCTACTTCGCTGGGCCGGCCGCTCGGGCTCGGTCTTCCATCGTGCTCTTGATCAGGTCGGCGCCGTGTGCCATCGCCTGCCGCATCGACTCCGCGAGAGTGTCGGGCTGCACGTCGCGGGTCCAGGAGAAGGTGCAGTGACCGGTGGTGGCCGGTCGTACCCGCATGGTTGCCCGGTCGTGGGTGGGTGTGGCGCTGCCGCCGATCACCGCGTAGGTGAAGCTGCGTTCTTCGGGATCGACCTCGATCAGGCGTTCGCGGGCGGTCGTGCCGTTGGCGAAGGTGACGAATCGAATGCCGGGCTCCTCCAATCGACTCTCCACCACGAAGCCCGGAGCCATCCGGACCGGCCCCGTCTCGAATTCGCCGACGATCGCCCAGACGTCCTCGGCGTCGGCCTCGACGATGCGTTCTTCGTGGATGTACGTCATGGGAACTCTCCGGTTCGGACGGGGGCTTCGGCACGATGTGCGCTCATTTCGAGCCTGCCGGCCGGACCCGCCCGGGTCTTGAACATCCTTGCGCGTAGCGGACGCGGACGCCGACGCGGACGCGGACGCCGACGCGGACGCGGACGCGGACGCGAAGCGGATGCGGCGCCGAGGGGCGCGGGGCGTGCGGCCTGCGCCGCCGCTGTCGGTTCGCGCGCGTAGCGTGGAAGCGTGTTGTCGTCCGTCGATCTCGTCGCCCGGCCGGCGTTCGTGGTGAGCGCGGTGCGGTGCCTGAGCGACCATCGACACTGGACACCACCCGAGGAACACGACGGTCACCGCATCGTGCTCGTGCGCAGTGGTCGGTTCCGGCGTCGGGTCGACGGTGTGGACGCCGAGCTGGATCGGACCGTCGGCTACGTCGGAGTCCCGGGCCAGGAGGAGTGTTTTGCCCACCCCGCCGGCGGCGACGTGTGTACGTCGGTGCGGGTCGCGCCGCAGGTGTGGGTGGATGTGGCGGGCGACCCGGGCCGGCGTCCGAGGTGTTCGGCGCTCTACGTCGACGCGGCGCTCGATCTGGCGCATCGACGTTGCCTGTCGGCCGCCGAGGGCGGAGATGTCGACTACGCGCTCGCCGAGCAGATGTTGACCCTGGTTCGGCATGCGGTCGATCGGGTGGTCGTGCGACCGCGACCGCGTTCGCTCGCGTCGGGGTCCGACGACCGGCGCCTGGTCGCGGCGGCGCGTGAGGCGATCACGAGTGGAGACGCCGCCTCCGGCGCGTTGTTCTCGTTGGCCGAGTCGATCGGGGCGTCGCCGTATCGGCTGAGCCGGGTCTTCTCCCGGGAGATGGGCGTCTCGATCACCCGATACCGGAACCGGGTCCGGCTCGGCCGGGTGCTGGATCGTCTGGCGGCGGGCGAGGGCGACCTGGCCGCGCTGGCGGTCGACCTCGGCTTCGCCGATCAGGCGCACCTTTCCCGGACCGTGCGGACCGAGCTCGGGTACACCCCCACGGCGCTGCGACGACTGCTCGGGCCGGTACCGGGGGAGCCGCACCCGCGGTGAAGCGGCGCGGCCGACGCGCTTCGTCGGCGGGCACCGGGACCGGCCGACCCCGCCACACCCGAAGCGCCCCCGCCGCGGCTCGATGCCGCGACCGGGGGCGCTTCCTCGTCGCCGGTGTCCGGCTCAGCCCTTCAGCGCTGCCGCGACGGTGTCCGCGAGCGGCGTGGTCGGGCGGCCGAGCAGGGTGGACAGGTCGCCGGTGATGCCTTCGAGCGCGCCTTCGGCGATCCGGAGGTCGGCGTCCACGAGCAGCTCGACCAGGAACGAGGGGAGGCCGACGCCGTTGAGGATGCCGGTGTACTGCTCGGCCGGCAGGTTCGCGTACGCGACCTCCTTGCCGGTCTGCTTCGCCGCCTCGGCGGCCAGCTCGGGCAGGCTCCAGTTGTTGTCGCCGGTGAGTTCGTACACCTTCCCGGCCTGGTCGTCGCTCAGCAGCACGATGGCCGCGGCCTCGGCGAAGTCGGCGCGCGAGGCGGAGGCGATCCGGCCCTCGCCGGCGGAGCCCGCGACCGCACCGCGCTCGACGGCACCGGCCAGCGAGCCGGTGTAGTTCTCGGTGTACCAGCCGTTGCGCAGCAGTACGGCGGGCAGGCCGGTGGCGGCGATCCGGGCCTCGGTGTCGCGGTGCACCCGGGACAGGCCGAGCGGGCTCTCGCTCGCGGCGTAGATCGAGGTGTAGATCAGTTGCCCGACCCGGGCCTCGGCGGCGGCGGCGACCGCGGCGGTGTGCTGGGCGATCCGGTCCGCCTCGGGGCCGTTGGAGGACACGAACAGCAGCTTGTCCGCGCCGGTGAAGGCCGGTACCAGGGTTTCGGGCCGCGTGTAGTCCGCCTCGCGCACCTGGACTCCCCGGGCGGCGAGGTCGGCGGCCTTGGCCGGCGTCCGTACCGCGGCGACGATCTCCGAGGCCGGCGTGCCGCGGTCCAGCAGGGCGTCGATGACGAGGCGGCCGAACTGCCCGGTGGCTCCGGTGACGACGATCATGACGAGTTCCTCTCTTCCGTGCCGAACCCGTCGTTCGGCCGCTGCCCAAACGATTGCACTAACTTTTCGAAAGTGCAAGCTGTGAGAAAGTGCAGTACTTTCGAAAGTGCCGGCCCGGGGGTAGCCTCGATCCATACAGACGCGGAAGCAGCCGCAGCAGCCAGCCGCAGCCGCGGAGAACGAAGGGGGCAACGATGGAAACCGTGACCGAGACCGGGCCGGATCCCACCCCGGAGTTCGAGTTCGACGTGTTCGCCAAGGAGTGCGTCTCGCGGGCGGCCATGGAGCACATCACCGGCCGCTGGGGCGTGCTGGTCCTGGGCGGGCTGTACGACGGCCCGATGCGTTTCAACGCGCTGCGCCGTCGGGTCGACGGGGTCAGCGAGAAGATGCTGGCGCAGACCCTCCAGGCGCTGGAGCGGGACGGCTTCGTGCTCCGCGAGGTGCACAGCGCGATCCCGCCCCGGGTCGAGTACACGCTCACCGAACCGGGCCACGCGACGGCGGCCAAGCTGCTCGATCTGATCAAGCACCTGGAGAGCCACATGCCACAGGTACTGGCCGCGCGCGAGGAGTACGACCGGACACACGCCTGAGCGCCGCGCACCCGGCCGACGGCCGCGTGGCCGACCGCCGGGCGCAAGACGAAGGGGCCGGGACCACGAGATGCACTCTCGTGGTCCCGGCCCCTCGGCCGTTCCCGCCGATCCGGCGGGTCCGCTCCCGGCTCAGATGCTCCAGACCCCCGCGCCCAGCATCGACTTGATCTCGCCCGCGAGACCACCCTCCGGGTTGACCCGGAAGTCGAGGTTGTAGCGGGTGCGCATGCGGGCGCTCTCCAGGATCAGGTGCACCGGGTTGTCCCCGGGGTGCGAGGAGAGCACCCGCTTGATGTCCTTCACCAGCTTCTCGTTGACCTTGGTGGTGGGCAGCCGCAGGCACACCGGAGCCTTGCCGCCGTGTTCGGCCGAGCCGATGTCCAGCGGTACCAACTCCGAACCGAACACGCTCAGCGCGCCGTCGCGTTCGTTGAGCCGGCCCTTGATGCTGACCGCGACGTCCTCCTCCAGCGCGTGTGCGACCAGCGTGTAGGACTGCGGGAAGAACAACACCTCGATCTCGCCGTCGTGGTCGGCGAGATTGATCATCGCCCACGGCGAACCGCTCTTGTTGACCTTGCGCTGGATGCCGGTGATCAGGCCCGCCAACTGCACCTGGCCCTCGGTGCGGCCGGAGTTCTTCAGCTCGGTGATCGAGGTGTCGCGATGCCGGGACAGGATGTGCTCGGCGCCGTCGAGCGGGTGCGCGGAGACGTACAGGCCGAGCATCTCGCGCTCGGTGGCCAGCTTGAGCTTGCGCGGCCACTCCTGGTCGGTGAGGGTGAAGTCGAGGCCGACGGCCGGTTCCGCAGCGGTTTCGTCGCCGCCGCCGAACAGGTCGTACTGACCCGCCGCCTCCTGCTTCTTCAGGCCCACCACCGCGTCCAGGGCCTGCTCGTGCACGTCGACCAGGGCGCGGCGGGTGTGCCCGAGGGCGTCGAACGACCCGGCCTTGACCAGTGATTCGACCGCGCGCTTGTTGCAGGCGGGCAGACCGATCTTGGTCAGGAAGTCGGCGAAGGAGCTGAACTTGCCCTTGCCGGTGCGTGCTTCGACGATGTCGTTGATGACGTTGTCGCCCACGTTGCGGATCGCCCGCAGGCCGAACCGTACGTCGGAGCCGACGGCGGTGAAGTCGGCGACGGATTCGTTGACGTCGGGCGAGAGCACCCGGATGCCGGCCGACCTGGCGTCGGCCAGGTACATGCCCATCTTGTCTTTTTCGTCGCCCACCGAGGTGAGCAGGGCGGCCATGTACTCGGCGGGGAAGTTCGCCTTGAGATAGGCCGTCTGGTAGGAGACCAGGCCGTATGCGGCGGAGTGCGACTTGTTGAACGCGTAGCCGGCGAAGGGGACCAGCACGTCCCACACCGCCTGGATCGCCTCGTCGCCGTAGCCGCGTTCGCGGCAACCCTCCTGGAACGGGATGAACTCCTTCTCCAGGACTTCCTTCTTCTTCTTGCCCATCGCGCGGCGGAGCAGGTCGGCCTGGCCCAGGCTGTAGCCGGCCAACACCTGCGCGGCACGCTGCACCTGCTCCTGATACACGATCAGGCCGTAGGTGGGGCCCAGGACTTCGGTGAGCGGCTTCTCCAACTCCGGGTGGATCGGCGTGATCTCCTGCTGGCCGTTCTTGCGGAGCGCGTAGTTGATGTGCGAGTTCATGCCCATCGGGCCGGGCCGGTACAGCGCGGAGACGGCGGAGATGTCCTCGAACTCGGTCGGCTTCATCAGCTTGAGCAGTGCGCGCATCGGGCCGCCATCGAGCTGGAACACGCCCAACGTGTCGCCGCGGGAGAGCAGTTCGAACGTGGTCGGGTCGTCGAGCGGAATCTTCTCGATGTCGACGTCGACGCCGCGGTTGGCCTTGATGATCTTGATGGCGTGATCGATGATGCCCAGGTTTCGCAGACCCAGGAAGTCCATCTTGACCAGGCCCATCGATTCACACGACGGGTAGTCGAAGCCGGTGATGATCACGCCGTCCTTGTCCCGCCGGTGCAGCGGGATCAGGTCGATCAGCGGGGTCGAGGACAGGATCACCGCGGCGGCGTGCACGCCGGTGCCGCGGGTCAGGCCCTCGATACCGCGCGCGGTGTCGATCACCATCTTCACTTCGGGGTCGGACTCGTACAGCGCGCGGATCTCGCCGGCCTCGGTGTAGCGCGCGTGATCCTTGTCGAACATGCCCGCCAGCGGCATCGACTTGCCCATGATGTCCGGCGGGTACGCCTTGGTGATCCGGTCGCCGGTGGCGAACGGGAAGCCCAGGATCCGGCTGGAGTCCTTGATCGCGGCCTTGGCCTTGATCGTGCCGAAGGTGTTGACCTGGGCGGTGTAGGCCGAGCCGTACTTCTCGGTGACGTAGCGCACCATCTGGTCGCGCTGGCGGTCGTCGAAGTCGATGTCGACGTCCGGCGGGTTGATCCGCTCGGGGTTGAGGAAGCGCTCGAACAGCAGGTCGTAGTCGAGCGGATTCAGGCCGGTGATGCCGGTGAGGTAGGCCACCATCGAACCGGCCGCCGAGCCTCGACCGGGTCCGACCGGGATGCCGTTGTCCCGGGCGTACTGGCAGATGTCGGCGACCACGAGGAAGTAGGAGTCGAAGCCCATGGGCGTGATCACGCCCATCTCCAACTCGATCCGGTCCAGTACCTCCTGGCTCGGGTCGTCGCCGAAGCGGTGCTTCAGGCCCGTGGCGATCTTCTTGCGCAGGTACGTCGCCTGCGTCTCGCCTTCCGGGACGTCGAACTGCGGCATCCGGTTGACCTCGGCGAACACCTCGTCGTAGGGCTGGATGCGTTCGGCGATCGCGAGGGTGTTGTCGCACGACTCGGGCAGTTCGCCGAACAGCCGGCGCATCTCGTCCGAGGTCTTGATGTAGTAGCCGGTGCCGGCGAACTTGAACCGGTTCGGGTCGGCCTTGTTCTTGCCCACGCCCACGCACAGCAGCGAGTCGTGCGCGTCGGCCTGGTCCTCGGTGACGTAGTGCGAGTCGTTGGTGGCCAGGAGCGGGATGCTCAGCTCCTTGGCGATCCGCAGCAGGTCCTGACGCACCGTGCGCTCGATGTCGAGGCCGTGGTCCATCAGTTCCAGGAAGTAGTTCTCCTTGCCGAAGATGTCCTGGTACGCGGAGGCGGCCTTGATCGCCTCGTCGTACTGACCCAGGCGCAGCCGGGTCTGCACCTCGCCGGAGGGGCAGCCGGTGGTGGCGATGATGCCCTCGTGGTGCAGGGCGATCAGCTCGCGGTCCATCCGGGGCTTCATGTAGTAGCCCTCGATGGACGCGAGGCTGGAGAGGCGGAACAGGTTGCGCAGGCCCTGCGCGTTCTCCGCCCACATCGTCATGTGGGTGTACCGGCCGCCACCGGAGACGTCCTTGCCGCCCTCGCCGTCCTCGCTCGGCGCGCGCTTGCCGCCGGGGGCCCAGAACTCGGGGCGGCGGGCGTGCCGGGTGCTGGGGGCGACGTACGCCTCGATGCCGATGATCGGCTTGACGCCGTGTTTCTTGGACGTGCCCTGGAACTCGTAGGCGCCGAACATGTTGCCGTGGTCGCTCATCGCCACCGCGGGCATGCCCTGACGGGCCACCTCGGCGAACAGCTTGTCGTTCTTCGCCGCTCCGTCCAGCATCGAGTATTCGGTGTGGACATGCAGGTGAACGAACGAGTCAGACACGGTGTGTGAGGCTCCTCGGAGGGGGCGGCGGGGACCATCCACCATAACGCGGCGGAGGCCGGCAACCGGGTGTCCGAGGCAGGTGTCCGCAGCCGCCGGCGAAGGCTTTTCCGAGTCGTTTCCGAGCTGTATCCGAGTGGCCCCACAGTGGCCTGCGACGGGGTTTTCGTGGGGGTTCGGCGGGATTTGGTGGGGCTGTTGCGCGGCTTTTGCGGAGCGCCGCGCGGGTTGTGAGGGGTGCGGGGCGGGGCGTCGCGTCGGGCCGGTCGCGGGGCCGTCAGTGCGTGTGGGCGGGGGCCTCGGCAGGGGTCTCGGCGGCGGCTCGGGCGGCGGCTTCGCGGCGGCGCAGCGGGGGGAGGGTGGGGGGTGGTTGGCGACGCTCGGGGAGTTCGGCGAGCAGGGTTTTCGTGGCCTCGGCGATGGCGGCCACGGCGCGTTCGACGGCCTCCTCGGTGCGGGGTGACGTGGTCTGCACGCCACCTACTTTGCGGACGTATTGGCGGGCGGCGGCTTCGATCTCCACGTCGGTGGCGGCGGGGTCGAGTCCGCGGAGCGTCGTGATGTTGCGGCACATACCTTTCAGGCTAGGCGGGGCCGGTGACATTCGCCGGGGGCGGCGGTGGCGGGGTTGGCCGCCCTGCCGGTCCTCGCGCCGGACGGGCCGAGTGGATGGCCTGGCCTGCGGCGCTTGTCCTCAAACGCCGGACGGGCTGGATTCGGGTTGGTGGGTTGGGTTGCGGTGGGTTGCCGTGCGGGCCCGTCGGGGGTTGGCCGGCCTGCCTGTCCTCAAGCGCCGGACGGGCTGGGTTTGGGTGGGTTCGCGGGTTGGGTTGGGGTGAGTTGCCGGGTCGGGCCTGTCGGGAGGCCGGCCTGCGGCCTGCTTGTCCTCAAGCGCCGGACGGGCTGGAGGTGGCTGCTTTGGCGGTTCGGGTTGTGGTGGGTTGCTGGGTCGGGCCCGTCGGGGGTTGGCCGGTCTGCGGCCTGTTTGTCCTCAAGCGCCGGACGGGCTGGAGGTGGCTGCTTTGGCGGTTCGGGGTGCGGTGGGTTGCTGGGTCGGGCCCGTCGGGGGT
>NZ_JBHZAV010000046.1:0-60680 GCF_042754445.1 Embleya sp. NPDC059213 | reverse complement strand
GGCCGTACTCGGCCCGCCCGGCGTCGTGGGCGCCTGTTCCGAACATCCGGCTCCCGGGCCCGGGCGGGCGACCGGGTCTACGCGTCCGGCTCGATCACGACGCAGCGGGTGCGGCTGTAGATGGTCGGCATGCACTTGTTGCAGTGGATGCACAACGACTCGGTCTCGGCTTCGGCCGCGATCCGGTTGATCAGGTCGGGCTCGCGCAGCACCGCGCGGCCCATCGCGACGAATTCGAAGCCCTCGGTCATCGCGAGGTCCATCGTGCTCCGGTTGGTGATGCCGCCCAGCAGGATCAGCGGGAGCTTGAGTTCGGCCCGGAACCGCCGGGCGGAGGCGAGCAGGTAGGCCTCCTCGTACGGGTACGAGCGCAGGATCTGCTTGCCGATCAGCTTGACGCCCAGCCGCTGCGGCTGCGGGAAGGTCGCGGCGAACTCCGGCACCGGGGCATCGCCGCGGAAGAGATACATCGGGTTGAGCAGCGAGCTGCCCGCGGTCAGCTCCAGCGCGTCCAGCGAGCCGTCCTCCTCCAGCCATCGAGCGGTCCGGATGCTCTCGTCGAGCTGGATGCCGCCCGGGACGCCGTCCTCCATGTTGAGCTTGGCGGTCACCGCGATCCGGTCGCCCACCGCGTCCCGCACCGCCCGACACACACCGCGGGCGACCTTGGCCCGGTTGGCGAGCGAGCCGCCGTAGGCGTCCTTGCGGTGGTTGAGCTTGGGGCTGAGGAAGGCGCTGGCGAAGTAGTTGTGGCCGAGGTGGATCTCCACCGCGTCGAAGCCGGACTCGATCGCGAGCAGCGCGGCGTCGGCGTGCGCGCGGGTGATCCGGTCGATGTCCGCCTCGGTCGCGGCCTGCGTGACGCGCATGGAGAGCGGATTGAACATGCGTCCGGCGGACAGCGCGGGCCGGCGATTGGACTTGGCGTTGGCCACCGGACCGGCGTGGCCGAGCTGCGCCGAGACCGCCGCGCCCTCCGCGTGCACCGCGTCGGTGAGCCGGCGAAGTCCGGGTACCGCCTCGGGGCGCATCCAGATCTGGTGCCGGTCGGTGCGGCCCTCGGGGGCGACCGCGCAGTACGCCACGGTGGTCATCCCGATGCCGCCCGCGGCCGGACGCCGGTGGTATTCGATCAGGTCGTCGGTGACCAGCGCGTCCGGGGTGGCCCCCTCGAACGTCGCGGCCTTGATGATCCGGTTGCGCAGCGTCAGCGGGCCGAGCGTGGCGGGGGCGAAGACGTCGGGTATCACGAGGCACCTCGTTCTGTGCGGGCGGTCGGGGACGGGCCGGGCAGGGACGGGCCGGGTGCGGACGCGTCGGCCGGCGGGTCGGCCGGCCGGGGGGCGTCGAGGCCGGCGGTGACGAACCCGACGACGGCCGCGGCGGCGGGGGGCGGTACGAACGCGTCCGCCACGGGTTGGCCGTAGAGCTGGAGCAACAGGTCGAAGGCGAGCCGCCAACGGTCGGCGATTTCCCGGGCGCTCAGGTCCGGGCGCGCCGAGGCCAACAGCGCGCGCCACGGTCCGTGCCGAAACCACGGGTCGTCCCACGGCAGTTCGTGCCCGGAGAGCACGGTACGGGCGAGCAGTTGCAGCAACATCGGCCCGTTGGGTTCGCGGGCCAGCCGGTCGAACGGCTCGACGATGATCGTGACCACCTCGCCGACCGTGGGCGTCCACCCCGCCGCCCGGGCCCGCTCCAGGTCGGCCAGCGGCCCGGCCCACAGCGGCCCCAGGCGCTGTTGCAGCAGCGCCACGACCAGGTCCCGTTTGGAGCCGAAGTGGTAGTGCACGGCGGCCGGATTCATCCCGGCGGCGGCGTTCACCGCCCGGACGGAGACCCGGTCGTAACCCTGGGCGAGGAAGAGCCGTTCGGCCTCGTCGAGCAGTCGAGCCCGCGATTGTGCTGTCACGGCAGGCACCAAACCACGAAGCGCCGGCATTTTCAATCACTGATTGAAGCACTGATCGAAACGGGATCGAAGCGCCGCGTGCGGCGCCGATCACCGTGCCGTTCACGGCGCCGAGCGCAGCGCCGTTCGAACGGGGGCGCACGGCCCGCCGCGCCGAACGTCTCCCGACGCGCACGGCGCCGGGCACCTCAGTCCAGCGGGACCACCAGGACCGGGCAGTGCGCGTGCTCGATCGCGGCGGTCGCGACGTGGCCGACCCAGTGCCGCAGCGGGCCGCGGCGGTGTCGCACGCCGACCACCGCCAGCGCGCTGCCCGCCGACGCCTCCACGAGCGCGCCGGCCGCGTCCGCCATCACCGAGTCCGTGCGCACCTCGACGTCGGGAAACCGCGCCCGCGCCGGAGCCAGCGCACCCTCCAGCGCGGTCGCGTGCACCTGCGCGACCGCGCGCATGTCCGCCTCGCCGGGCCCGGCCAGTCCCGCGTAGCCGGGCCAACTCCACGCGTGCACCGCCCGCACCGGCAGACCCCGCTCGCGGGCCGCCTCGAACGCGGCCCGCACCGCCCGGTCGTCGCCGTCGCCCTGCACCCCGAGCAGCACGTCCGCCCCGGCCGGCCCGAGCGCCGGCGTCCCGTGCTCGCCGCGCACGATCAGCAGCGGGCACGTCGTGCGCGCGGCCAGGAACCGCGAGACCGAGCCCAGGAGCAGGCCGACGAACCCGCCGCGCCCGCGCGACCCGGCGACCAGCAACAGCGCGCCCTCGGCCGCCGCGAGCAGCGCGTCCCCGGGCAGGCCGTAGCCGACCCGGGCCTGCACGACCAGGTCCGGATGGCGCCGCAGCGCCGCCGCACCGGCGTCGCGGACCAGCGCCTCGGCCGCCCGGCGGGTGTCCTCGTCGGGTTCCACCGTCTCGAAGCCGGGCGTGGCCATCGGCATCCGGATCGCGTGCAGGATGCGCAGCGGTGCGCCGCGCCGCGCCGCCGCCTCGGCGGCGTGGGCCACCGCCCGATCGCCGTGTTCCGAGCCGTCCGTGCCCACCACCACCGGCGGTGTGTCCGGCTCGCCCGTGTTCGCCATGCTGCTCTCCCCTACCGGTGTCCCAACGGCGAAGACCGGCCCGGCGGACCTGCCGCCGGGCCGGTTCGGGTGACCGCCGCGCTCAGAAGTTCAGATTGCTCAGCAGGTTCGCGACGCTCTTCCCGCTGCTGTGGATGCTCGGCGCGATCGAGGTACTGGCGAGGTAGAACCCGAGCAGCGCGCACACGATCGCGTGCGGGATTCGCATGCCGCCCTTGCGGATGAAGATGAACACGATGACGCCCAGCAGAACGACGGTGGAAATGGACAAGGCCATGGGGGTGACTCCTCGGGAGGCGCGCTGGGGAGCGCAGGGGACGGAACGACCGCGCCGATTTCGGGACAGCGCGAAGAGAGCCTGATGCCGGTGGGACGGCGGAGCGTGGGTGTTTGTACCTGTGTCACCGGCACAAAAACTAACAGAAAGTATCTATAAAGTAGCAAAATGTCATGATTCCGCTCATCGAGTCGCACACCGTCACGGCGTGTCTCGGCGTGTCGGCGCGCCACCGGCCCGAATTCGCCCGCAGCCGGCCGTCGATCGCCCTTCCCGACCCACCCGAGCCGTGGAATTCTGGCCGCGCCCGCGCCCCGCCAGCACCCTGCCGGAAGGTCCGCCGTGCCCGAAACGATCGACAGTGCCGCCCCGGACGCCACCACCTTCGACGTCTACAGTCCCGACAGCTACGCGGCGGGCATCCCGCACGCGACGTTCGCCCGCATGCGCCGCACCGCTCCCGTCTACCGCCACGCCGACCCGGAACGGCCGGACGGCTTCTGGGCCGTCACCCGCCATGCCGACGTGATCCGGGTGTCCCGCAACCCGGAGATCTTCTCCTCACGCGAGCGGCTGTCGCTGCTCGTCGAACCCGAGGAGGACGTGCTCGCCACCCAGCGGCTGATGATGCTCAACATGGACCCGCCGGAGCATTCGCGGCTGCGCAACATCGTCAACAAGGGCTTCACCCCGCGCACCACGCTGACCCTGGAGGACAAGGTCCGCGAGGCGTGCGAACGGATCGTGGCGAAGGCGGTCGACCAGGGCGAGGGCGACTTCGTGGCGATGTGCGCGGCCGAGTTGCCACTGGTGGTCATCGCCGACCTGATGGGCGTGCCGCAGGTCGACCGACACCGGCTGTTCGAGTGGTCGAACAAGCTGGTCGGCGACGCGGACCCGGACCTGCGCCCGGAGGAGGGCGAGGCGGAGCAGGTGCAGATGGAGATGTTCGGCTACGCGGACGCGCTCGGCGCGGCCCGGCGCGAGTGTCCCGTGGACGACATCGTGTCCAAGCTGGTCTGCCCCGACCGCGACGGGCAGGAGTTGACCGCGCTCGAGTTCGACCTGTTCTTCATGCTGTTGGCGGTGGCCGGCAACGAGACCACCCGCAACGCGATCTCCGGCGGCATGCTCGCGCTGATCGAACACCCCGAACAGTGGGAGCGACTGCGCGCCGACCCGGCCGGGCTGGCCGGCACCGCGGCCGACGAGATCGTGCGCTGGGTCAGCCCGGTCAACGCCTTCAAGCGCACCGCGGTCCGGGACACCGAGCTGAGCGGCCGGCCGATCGCCGCCGGCGACAAGGTGGTCGTCTACTACGCCTCCGCCAACCACGACGAGGAGGTGTTCGTGGACCCCTATCGGCTCGACATCGGGCGCGACCCCAACCCGATGCTCGGCTTCGGCGGCGGTGGCCCGCACTTCTGCCTCGGCCGGCACCTGGCCAAGCTCGAACTGGAGATCATCTTCCGCACCCTGGCCGAACAGGTGGCGCGGGTCGAACCGCTGGGCCCGGCCCGGCGAATGCGGTCCAACTTCCTGAACGGCATCAAGGACATGCCGGTCCGGATGCACCGGGCCTGAACCGACCGCGGCCGGCCCGAGGACGCTCGGGCCGGCCGCGGCACACTCGGGTGCCCGCCGTCAGGTGGCCGGCACCTCGATGTCGGTCTCCAGGCGGCGGCGCGCCCGCAGTCCCTGGGTGATCGGATGCTCGTCGCCCAGCTTGCGCCGACACGCCCGCTCGGTGCGGGTGAACCATTCGCGGGACTCGTCCCGGCGACCGATGTCGCCCAGGCTCTGCACCCGGTTGCAGGCCGCGACCAGGGTGTGCGGGTGGTCCGCGCCGAGCAGCGCCTCGTACCGGTCGTAGGTCACCCGGTCCAGGTCGGCACACTCGTTGGCCTGGCCCGCCTTGTACAGGTTGTTCGCGTGGTTGAGCGCGGCCGCCAGGGTGTACGGGTGATCCTCGCCCAGCAGCTCGCGCAGACCCTCCAGGCCGCGCAGCCCCAGCGCCATCGCCTCCTCGTCCCGACCGGCCGCCCGCAGGTAGATCGACAGGTTGCTCGCACATCCGTAGGTGAACGGGTGCTGGGCGCCGAACTGCTCGCGGTATCCCTGATATGCCTCCTGGGCGAGGTCGAGCGCCGCCTCGTCGTTGCCCATCGCGTGGTTGTCGGCGGCGAGGTTGACCGTGCAGGCCAGCAGCACGGGATGGGTGGGACCGAGGTAGGCCCGGTACTTGTCCAGGGTGTCGCTGTCCAGCGAACGGGCGTAACGGGCGTCCCCCGTCTGCCGGATCGTCACCGCCAGGCTCTTGGCGGTACGCAGCGCGTCCCGGGTGCGGCCCAGCGCCTCCTCGCGCGCCAACGTCTGCTGGAGCACCGCCCGCGAGCCCGCGTAGTCACCCAGCTCGCGCAGGTCGTGGCCGACCTCGTTGGCCAGGAAGCAGGTCCTGGGGTGGTCTTCGCCCTGCATCCGCCGGCGTCGGTCGAACGCCTCCTGGTGCACCTCGCGCGCCTCCTCCAGCCGGCCCATCAGGCGCAGCGAGACACCGAGGTTGTTGGCCGCGAGCAGGGTGTCGTTGGCGTCCTCGCCGAAGACCTCGCTGAAGCGCGTGTAGTTGTCCCGGTCGGATTCGAGCGCGGTGTGGAAGCGGCCGAGCGAGCGCAGGTCGCCGCCGTAGCCGCGCCCGGTGATCAGGGTGTGCGGGTGGTCCGGGCCCAGCGATTCGCGCTGTGCCTCCAACGTCGCCCGGTCCAGGTCGTAGGCCTTGCGGTACCTGCCCTGGGAGCGGTAGACGTTCGCCAGTTGGGTGCACATCCGCAGGGTCAGCGCGTCGTGCCGGTGGAACCGGGCCCGCCAGCGCTCCAGCGCGATCTCGGCGATGTACTGGCCGAACTCCCAGTCGTTGAAGCGCCAGGCGAAACGCACCTGTTCGACGATCCAGCGGCGCACCGACTCCGAGTCGCTCTCCAGCGCACGGGAGGGCACCAGGTGCTTGTAGAGCTCTTCGTACGTCTCCTGGTTGGCCGGGTCGTCCACGTCGCCGGGGGCGTTGGAGGCCAGGATCTCCAGCACCCGGGCACGCCGGGCGGCGTTCTCCTCGGGCGGCATCTGGTCGCGCAGCACGGCCTGGACCAGCCGGTGCACCTGGATGGTGTCCTCGCCGCGATCCACCCGGGCCAGCGCGTACCGGCCGAGCTGCTGGAAGATCCGGGACAACAGGAGCGTGTCGCCCAGGGAGCTGTCCACCCGCACCAGTTCCTGGAGCACCTCGCGCGAGCGCAGCAGCCGCATCGAGATCGAGTCGGGCGACAGATACGCGCACAGTTCCAGCAGTCGCACCGCGGCCGGCTGCCGCTCCTTGAGCTCGTCGAGCGAGACGGTCCAGGTCGCGGCTGCGGTGGTCGGGTAGTCCGGCGGCTGGCCCTCGTCCAGGATCGCGCTGACGCGCGTGTTGACCCGCTCCAGGTATTCCTCGACCTGCATCGCCGACTCGGCGAGCCAGGCACCGGCCTGCTCGACCGCCAGCGGCAGATCACCCAGCGCGGTGGCCACCTTCTGCGCGTCCGCCTCGGTCAGCGAGGGCACCCGGCGCTGGAGCAGCGCGACGCTCTCGTCGCGGCGGAACACCGGAACCTCCAGCGGACGCGCGCTGCGCGCCCACAGGTCGTTGCGCGAGGTGACCAGCACGTGGCCGTTGACGCTGCCCTGGGGCATCAGGTGGGCCACCGACGCGGGTTCGTCCGCGTTGTCGTAGATCACCAGCCAGCGGTCGTAGGGCTCGCCCTGCTGCAGGGTCTGCAACACCGAGGCCGCCGCGTCCGAGACGTTCTCGCCCGTCGGCAGGTCGAGCCGGTCGCCGAGCCGGGCGAGTTGGGCGGCGACACCCTGCGCCTGCTCCGCCGACACCCACCAGATGACGTCGTAGTCGGCGGCGAAGCGGTGCGCGTATTCGAGCGCGACCTGGGTCTTGCCGACGCCGCCGAGGCCGTGCAGGGCCTGGGGCAGCACGGCGGTGGCGCCCTTGGCGAGTTGGTCGCGCAGCCGCTCCAGGATGTCGTCGCGTCCGGTGAACGCCGGGTGGCGCGGCAGCAGTTGGGAGACCCTGGGCTTGGTCCCGGGGAACCTGGGACCGTCCGCGGGCGGGGTCGTGGTGGGCGTGCGGCCGAACGCGGTCAGGAGCACCGTGCGGCACTGCTCCTCGGACAGCGCGGTCAAGGTGACCGTTTCGCCCACCCCCGGGTCGCTGTCGATCAGGTCGTCCACCCGCAGGGTCACCACGCTCGCCTGGTCGACCGCGGCGAGTCGGCGCAGCGTGGTGCGCATCGCGGTCCAGGATCGGCTGGGCAGCGAGTGGGAGGAGGAGACGACCACGACGCTGTCGACGTTCTGCAGGTCCTCCAGCGAGGTGTCGCAACCACCGGTGCCGACCACCTGGGCGCCCGAGGCGGTCAGTTGGGCCCGCACCCAGTCCACCCACATGCGGTCGCGGGCGCTGTAGAGGATGCGCATCGTGACCGGGGCGGTGTAGCGGATGCGCTCGAAGCGGCGCAGCTCGCGTCGACGGTCCACCTCGTCGATCGGGTCCAGCCGGGAGATCGCGCCGTCGGTGAGCACGCCGGTCAGCCGCTCGTACGCGCTGAGCAGGCTGCCCTCCTGGAGCGGGCGGTCGCCGAGCGTGGCGAGCGTCTCCTCGTAGGCGTAGAACGCCTTGTACGGGACCTCGACTTCGCCCCAGTACTTGGTGCGCTCGGCCTCGGTGCGGTCCGCGAGGAACTCGGCGAAGCGCTCGCGGGCGTGATCGCGGCCGGCTTCGAGCTTGTCCTTCTCGTCGTCCTCCACGCGCATCGGCACGGGCAGGATGCGCAGCGGACGGTCGGCCTGGCGGGCGATCGAACGGGCCACGTTGACGCCGCCGTCGATGGCCTGTTCGTTGAGCGTGAAGCCGTCCACCACGATGTCCGGCAGCAGTGTGGTGCAGATGCCGGCGATGTCGTTGAGGCCGGTGCGGCTGTCGATCAGCGCGTAGTCGTAGGAGGCGCGCATGTCCTCGCGCAGCGCGTCCAGGAAGCCGATGCCGTGCGGGCTCTCGCAGAAGTCGGCCCAGTTGAAGCCGGCCAGCGTGGCCGCGTACTCGTGGTTCTGTCGGCCCGGGCCGAGGAAGCGGATCAGGCCGCCGTCGGCGAAGTCCCGGTCGACCTTGACCGCGCAGCCGTCCACCCGGCTCTCCGCGTCCCGGCTCGCCTCGATCATCGCGTCCGTGCTGGCCGGGGAGCCGACCACCTTGGCGAACGCGCGGATCATGTCGAGCACGCCGCGCGTGTCCTCCAGCCGCTTGTCGATCAGGTACGGGTGGAAGTAGCGGTGCAGGCCCGGCGATTCGAGGTCCCAGTCCACGACGAGCACGCGCTTGCCCCGGGAGGCCAGGATCCAGGCGACGTTGGCCAGGGCCATCGTGCGTCCGGTGCCGCCCTTGTACGAGTAGAACGTGACGACGGTGCCCGGTGGGTTGTCGCTCATCGTTTCAGTGCTCCTCAACATCGCCACCGGGTCCCCACAGCAACGGGCGGCGGGGATTGTGTCGGGCCGTGATCCAGCGGGGTCGGGTGGGCAGGTCCGGGCCGGTGCGCGCGTGCATGGGCAGGACCCGGGCAGCGGTGACGACCGGCGCGGAGCCCGCGTACGGCATGCGGGCGGGGGTGGGGAGGCTCGGCGCGGTGCGGGCACCAAGGAGTTCGCGCGCCTCGGCCGGCGGCAGCGGGCGCAGCGGGACGCGGTTGACCTCGACCACCACGCGGGCCAGTTCGGCGATCAGCCGTCGGTAGTCGGCGGAGTGGCCCTCCAGGCGCATCAGGTCGAACAGGCCCTGGCGGGCGTAGATCGGGCCGAAGTCGCCGTCGGCGCCCACATCCGGGGTGGGCTGCTCGCCGGGGCGGGCGTCGGTGGCGCGCCAGCGCACGGTGACCATCGCGTCGAGTTGTTCGCCGGTACGCACGCGGTGGCCGCGTACGCGTTCGGCCATCACCGCCCATTCGCGCATGGCGTCCGGATCGGCGAGGTAGTCGGGCGAGGCCAGCACCACCGCGGCGGGGACCGAGCAGGCGGCGTACGTTTCGGGCGGATCGCCCGCGTCGTGATCCGCGCACGGCGACAGCAGGCCCCGTGCGCCGTCCCGGCCCGGCACTCGGGCGGATACGGCTTGTTCGAGATCGGCGTGGAAGCGTTCGACGTAGACACGCTCATCGCCGCACGACCGACTCGTGAAGAAGACTGGTGTCATCTCGACCCCTGCTGTCGGTGCTTCGTTTCGACGCGCGCGGGATTGCCCTCCCCGTCCGTCACTCGTTGTTCCCAGGCTACCCGAGTCCATCACTCGAAGTTACTCCTCGTGACATCAGGTAATCTCATGTTCTCTCTCGTTTCGTAGCGTTTTGCCCATCCCCACCACCCGCCCTCCCGGGTCCGCCCCGGCCCGGGCAGCGTTTCGCTCCGCCCAGGTGCGCCGGCCCGATCGCACCCGTTCGGCGGCGCGGCGCGCCGCCCGGACGGGCACCTCCTCGCCCCACCAGGGCTCGACGGTGTCCGCCATGCCGGCCACGACCCGCTCGCCGTCCGGCGTCAGTTCGCCGCACGCGCGCAGTGTCGCGATCGCCTCCGCGACGTGCGCCCGATGCACGGCGAACTCGGCCTGCGCCCGATCCTGCTCCTCCCCGTCGGTCGTCTGCCGTCGGATCCGCCAGAAGTCCGCGATCCCCAGGTGCGCGTAGGCACCCTGGAGGAGTGCGCCCACCGGTCGGGGGTCCAACCGCCAGGGCGCCCGATACCGAAGCATCGAGCGTTCCGAGAGATTCGTGATGTCCTGTACCGCGCCGAGCTTGTTGTGCTGGAACTCGTGGATCAGCGTCACGGCCAGCGTGATCGGTCCCATCGCCGGCGTCAACGCGATGCTTCCGAACGCGTATCGAGACGACGAGCTGAGGCTGGCCCCCGGTTCCGCGAGCACCGGGACCAGCGTGGACAGCGCCTGGCCCAGGCCGGCCGCGTGGGCCCGGTGGGCGACCGCCAGTCGGCTCCACGCCTTCCCGAAATTCCTTTGCAGCAACGATACTTGGTGCTCGGTCAAGCGGGCCGTCGGCTCCCAGCCGTGCACGTCGCGATAGGGGTCCACGTCCTCTATCGCCACGGTGGCGGACAGGCCGGCGGCCGTCGCGGAACATACCCGATTCGCCTCGCGTCGCGCGAGCGGACCGGCGCCGCGCCAGTGCCGCCCGATCGGCGCGGTCCGACCCGACTCCTCGGCCGGCCGCACCCGGCCCAGGGTGGGCAGGTAGACCCAGCCGTCGACCGCGCGAAGCCGGATCCGCTCCCCCGCCTCGTGCTCGGGGTCGGCGCGCAGCGCGGCGGCGGTGGCGATCGAGCCGAGGTGGTCGAGCAGTCGATCCGCGTCGGGTGCCGCCGGGCCGGTCTCGGGTCGACGCAGCCACCACAGGCAACGCATCGCCCACGCGCCGGTGTACGGATGCATCAGCACCGTCCGGGCCGCCCGCGGGTCGGTGCGCTGGATCTGGGCGAGCAGGTCCAGCGCGTCGACCAGGTGCGCGGTACGGGTGCTCGGCAGGCGCTCGCGGGCGGTGGCGACCACCGCGTAGACCTGGAGCAGCCGGCGGCTCTCCTGGGCCCGGACCAGTGCGGCCACGGCCTCGGATCCGCCGTAGCCCGCGGCGAGTTCGGCGAAGACGGCGGCGTCGAGGCGATGGGTGCGGATCATCGCCGACGCTCCGGGCCGACCAGTGCCCGCAGATCGGCGTGCACCCGGGTCCTCACGTGGTCGATCAGTGCCCGCAGGTCGGCGCAGTACACCGAGGGATTGTCGAATCCGTTCGCCGGGTGGTAGCGATGCGCCCGCAGGCCGCCGCCGCAGGTGCGCAGCACGGGGCAGCGCCGGCAGGTCGGGCTCGGCTCGGCGGGTTCGCCGGCATCGGCGCCGAGGCCGCCGAACCCGCTCGCGGCGAGCACGGTCGCCGGGTCGTGCCGGAAGACGTCGAACCCGGTGGCCGCCGCCCCGTCGTAGGCCGCCTTGAGCGCGTCCTGCCGCTCGAAGGTGCCGTCCGTCTCGATCACCACCGAGCCGACCGGGCTCAGCCCGAGCGTCTCGCTGCGCACGGCCCGACCCAGGGTCAGATCGACCAGGTCCTCCAGGAGGCGTACCCGGGTCTCCCGCACGGGTGCGCCGTACCAGCGGTCGAAGACGGCGATCAGCCAGTCCGCGTGCGCGGTTTCGCCGGTCCTCGCGCCCGGCGGCGGATACTCCCACGTGGCGTGCGGCAACAGCAGGTCGATCATCGGCGGTGCGTGCGCGAGCAGTTCCTCGTAGGTGGCGACGGGATCGTTCGCCAGGTCGATCGTGGCGAGCAGCCCGCCGTACAGGGGCCGATAGCGGGGCCGGCGCAACAGTTCGATGCCGCGCACCGTCGCCGCGTGACTGCCGCCTCCGTCCGGCCCGCGCCGGTGCCGGTCGTGGGCGACCTCGTCGCCGTCGAGCGAGACGCCGACCCGGATCCGGTGCGCGAGCAACACCTCCGCGCAACGCTCGTCCAGGAGCACCCCGTTGGTCTGCAGCGTGAAGCGCGGCTCGGCCACACCCGCCAGCGCGGCCCGCAGGTCGGTGGCGATGGCGTCGAGGCGGGCGGGGCCCACGAGCAGCGGCTCGCCGCCGTGCAGCACGATGTCCAGGGTCCGCAGGCCGGCCTGTTCGGCGTGCGCGCGCAGCCATCGCCCCAGCGCGGTCACCGTCTCGTCGGCGATCAGCCGCGGGCGGTTCCGCCAGCCCTGGTCCCGGAGTTCGTACACATAGCAGTAATCGCACGCCAGGTTGCAGCGTGCCGCTGTCTTGACGACGAATTGCCGAAACGGTAGCGCCTCGTTCATCGGCCCTCCCACGTCAGTTCCGTGTGCCGGGACTCCCATCGGACCGGGATTCCTCGACACCGTCGTCGGCCTCGGCCGGCACCCAGATCCGGGCGAAGGCGGGTTCGACCGCGCTGTCGAAGGCGGCGACCACCGCCTCCGAGGGCTCTTCGGACTCGCGGATCAACCGGCGCAGCGCGGAGCCGAGCACGGAGTCCGGCAGGTCGTCCAGATCGTCGAGACAGAGCCCGTCGAGGTCCGGCAGGGCCGACTCCACGTCACCGCGCTCCCCTTGCATCCGCAGGTCCCCCGTTCTCCCGCGTCGCCCGGACGTTCGGGTCCGCGTCGGACGACCGGCGTGTGCCGCTCGCGCGTGCCGTCCGAGTGAAACCCGTACATTCGAGTGCGGAACGTATCGCCACGATTACACAAGCCTTCCTATACTAGCCGGGCCGGGTCGGCCTGCGCGATGCTCTGTGTGGGCAGAGTCGTACACACGAACGGCCGGCACGGGGGCGGCAGTTGCCAGACCCGCCGTTTCGGCGTGTGGGTGTCGCTCCGCCGTCCTTGTACGGTGCTCGATCCGGGGGTCGCTTGGTGGACTACGACTTCTTCACGAGTCACGTCGCCGACCGCGATCCCAAGTGGGCGGCCCGCTTCCACGACGACATCGAGGCGGAACTGCGGCGCGGGGGCGATCCGGTGCGGGCGGCGATCCGGCTGCAACCCACCTTCGGGCCGATCCAGATCCCGGACGGCGATCCGCCCGCGCGGGCCCGCGCGATGGTCGCGCTGTGCTCGGACGACTACTTCGAGGATCTGGACTGCGGGCGCGATTGGGCGGTGTTCACCGACCGGTTGCGTCGACACGAGTCGATCGTGGGCGTGTCGCCGCCGAATCTGATCGCGGTGCCCTGGACCACGATGGAACAACCGATCCCGGCCGCCCTGGGCGCGATCGAGTGGGCCGCCGGGATCGCCGGGCCGAGCGTGTTCGACATGCTGCGGCTGGGCGGCATCCGCGATCTGGGCTACGTACGCGCGGTGCGCACGGTCGCCGATCGGGTGGCCGCGGCGCTGCACCATCGGCTCGCGCCGCTGAGCGCGGGCGAGGCGGCCGAGGTCGAGCCGTTGTTCGGCAGCAACGAGGGCGGCCCCCGCACGCTGCCCGAGGCGCCGCGCCGGCTGCCCATCCTGGAACCGGTCCCACCGGCCCGCACCGACCTGGTGATCAGCTACGTGGGCAACGACCTCGCCTGGGCGGACTGGGTCAGCGAGGTGCTCACCTTCGAGGACTACCGGGTCTCGCTGAGCCGCTGGGACTGGAGCGCGGGGGTGAGCTTCGGCAAGGCGATGGCCCAGGCTCGCGGGTTGGGCGAACACGTGCTCGCGCTGTTCTCCGAGCACTACTTCGAGGCCAGGCGACTGGCCATGGACGAATGGGAGGAGGCCCTGGGCGACGGGGACTCCGGGGGCCGGTTGTTGCCGATCGTGGTCGGCCACACCCAGGTGCCGTCGATGTTCCGCGGCGTCCGGCCGGTCGACCTGACCGAGGCGGACGCGGCCGACCAGCGCGACCTGCTCGTCGACGCGGTGCACCGGTTCGCGCCGTTGCCCGCGCGGAATCCGGGGTTCGCCTGACCGTGTCGGATCCGATACCACCACCGCCGCCGCGCCCACGCAGGCCGCCCGGACCGCCCAGGATGCCGCCTCCGCTCTCGGCGCGCTCGCCCGCGGAGGATCCGCCGGTGTGGCACGTGCCGGGCGCCAGGGGGCGCTTCTACGGGCGGGACGGCACGCTTGCCGATGTGCGCGCGCTGGTTCAGGTCGAGCACCGGGTCGTGCTGCGCCCGCAGGACGACCTGCCCGGCCTGGGCACCACCCACCTGGCCCGCGAATACGCCTACCGGCACCGGCATCTGTACGACACGGTGTGGTGGTTCGACTGCGCGGCCCGGCCCACCGAGCGGGGCGTCGCCTTCCTGCATCGCATGCTCGAACAACTGGCCGAACTCGGCCGGCGGGTCGACCAGGAGGTCGGCCCGCAGCACGAACTACGGTCCCGCGAGGGCTGGTTGCTGATCTTCGACGAGGTCGATCGACCGGGCCTGGTCGGCGAGATGATTCCGACCGGCCCCGGCCATGTGCTGATCACCAGCACCGATCCGCTCGCCCGTCACCTGGGCAGCACGGTCGCCCTGCCGCCGCTGGACCGGGTTTCGTCGGTGCTGATGCTCCTCGACGCGCACCGCGAATTCGAACTGGAGATGGTCACGGCCGAGGCGATCGCCGCGTTCGTGGGCGACCGGCCCTCGGCGATCGCCCGAATCGCCGACCTCTTCGCGTCCGGTCTGGTGACCCCCGACGTCACGCTCGAACTGCTGCGCTTCGGGAACATGGCCAAGCTGTCCCGGGCCATCCCGCAGAACCAGGTCGTCTACCTCGCCGACCTGTTCCTGGCCGTACGCGGATTGCGGGCGCCGGACACCTGGTCGATCTGGCTGGACCTGTCCGAGGACTACCTCGAACACCAGTTGTTGCACCGGCACATGACCGACGCTCGATCGATGTTGCTGCACATGATCCGGACCCTGGTCAACGGCCCCGACCCGATCCACTCGTTGCAGTGTCTGTGCCGCGCGCTGCACGACGTGCTGCCCACCGCCCAGGGCGTCGAGGAGGTGTGCCGGGCGATCGACAACCTGCCCGGCTGAACGGGTGGTTCCGCTTCGGTATCGGATGAAGGGGCCGATTCCGGCCGGCCGGTGCGCGATGCTGGTACGCATGGCGAACGACGGGGAGCACGGGGGCGACACGGTGCGCTATTTCATCAGCCACGCCGGTTCGGACACCGCCTGGGCGGAGTGGGTCGCCGACCGACTCCTCCAGGCCGGCCTGGAGGTCGAACTCGACGCGTGGGACTGGGCGACGGGCGAGAACCTGACCACCAAGGTCAGCCGTGCGCTGGACGGCGCGGGGCACATGATCGCGCTGTTCTCGCCCGCCTACTTCGTACCGGAACGCTGGACAACGGTCGAGTGGACCGCGATGTCGGACGCCCTGCGCGGCGGCGACCGGCGACTGATCCCGCTCGTGGTGCACGAGTTGAACCGCGACGAAATCCCATCCGTGCTAAGGCCGTTGCTGCGCAAGACGCTCTACGGCAAGTCCGAGGAGGACGCGCACGCCGAGCTGATGGCGGCCGTCCGCGGACCGTCCCGGCCCACCGATCCGCCGGCGTTCCCGGGTCCGCGCGCGGGCGGGACCGACCCGGCCGCGCCCGCACCCGAGCCCGCACCCGAGGCCGAGCCGCCGACCGCGCTGCCGGTCCCGCCCGTACTGCGCCGCACCATCACGCCCGGGCGCACCCGGGAGTTGACCGACGCGATCCTGGCGGTGCCCCGGATCGCCCGGACCGACCTGTGGAACCTGTGGCTGGATCTGGCCGAGGGCTATTTCGAACGGCCCCTGCCGCGCGAGCAGATCGCCGCGCCGCGGATCATGCTGCTGCGGCTGATCCACGACCTGTCCACGCTCACCGAGCCGGAGCCGGCCCGCGCCCTGGACGCACTGGTGCGCGCGCTGGGCGACGTGCAGCCGACCGGGGCGGAGATCGATCGGGTGCGGGCGCTGCTGGCCGAGTTGACCACCCCGACCGACGCGGCCGACCGGATGTCCTGAGCCGGGCCGCGCGCCGAGCCGGCGTCAACTCCCGTACGCGGCCCGCCGACGCCGCTCGTAGGCGCGCCGCCACCCGGCCCGCCACAACAACGCGGTGCCGGGCGGAATCCAGCGCAACACCCGCCGTCGTTCGGCCTCGGTGGCATGGTGCAGGTGGAAGGCGACCAACGCGGGCAGGTCGCGGCCCCACACCCGCACGGTGCGACTTGGCATGCGCCCGTCCGACGTGCCGCGCACGTGCCGGCGCATCAGCGGGAACAGCTGGTGCTCCTCGGCCAGACTGTGCCGGGCCACCAGGTCGTACAACCGCCCGATCGCGGGCGAACGATCGCGCAGCGGCACATTCCGGTCGGCCGCGCGAAGCATCGCGTCCTCCAGGGCCGAGTGCTCCACCTGGAACGCGGTCACGGTGCGGGCGGCACGCGGCGAACCGGCGCGCACCCACGGATACAGGACGGTGTGTTCCTCGCGATGATGCGCGCGCAAAAAGCGCAGCACCAGCGCGAGATGCTCCTCGACCGCGCGCACGCGCAGGATGTCGACCGGGTCGAGGTGTCGGGTCACCTCGGTCAGTCGGGCCAGTTCCTCGCGCAGACCTCGATGCGCGACATAGCCGGGAGTGAGGTCGAGCGTGCGGGTGGGTGCGGTGGGCGCGGGGGTGGGACTTACGGGTGGAACGGTGGTCGTCGACACGGGGGCCGCCTCGGGGGCATGGAAAGAGGGAGCCTCATACCGTAAGGGCAGGCGTCCTTGATTCCGCATCGATGCAAGGAGATTTCCGGCCATTCCCGATCGACGCCGGTTTCCGGTCCGATACCGGCCGAGCCGATACCGAACCGGAACGCCGGTTGTCGTTTTTCTTGCGTGCGCGCCGAGCGTCGCGGCTCCGTTACTTCTTGAGGTTGGGGATCGTCCAGTCGATCGCCTTGTGCCCCATGGCCGCCAGCGCGGCGTCTATCTGCGAGAACGGCTTGCTGCCGTGGAAGAGCTTCGCGGACAGCGGCGAGGGGTGCGCGCCCTGCACGATGGTGTGCTTGGCGGTGTCGATCAGCGCCGCCTTCTTCTTCGCGTGGCCGCCCCACAACACGAAGACCACCGGCTCGTCCCGGTCGCTCACCGCCTTGATCACCGCGTCGGTGAACTTCTCCCAGCCCCGGCCCTTGTGCGACGCGGCCTCGTGCGCACGCACGGTGAGCACGGTGTTCATCAGCAGCACACCCTGCTGCGCCCACGGCATCAGATAGCCGTTGTCGGGGATGGGCAGACCGATGTCCGCGTTCATCTCCTTGTAGATGTTGCGCAGCGACGGCGGGATCCTGACCTCGGGCCGCACCGAGAAGCACATGCCGTGCGCCTGGTTGTCGTCGTGGTACGGGTCCTGCCCGACGATGAACACCCGGACGTCGTCGTACGGCGTCGCCTCCAGGGCCGCGAACACCTCGTCGTCCGGCGGGAAGATCTGGTGTTCCTTGCGTTCCGCGTCCACGTACGCGGTCAGCTCGGCGTAGTAGGGCTTCGCCAACTCCTCCGCGAGCACGGGCTGCCAGGACTCGGGCAACGTCTGCACAGCAAGAACCTCCACACGAGGGCGCAACGCCCATGGATCAACGTGGGATCCAACGTAGTCGCTCGCCCGGACACCTCGGTCCGCACCGAGCGGATCGGTGCGGACCGAGGTGGGGCCGAAGCGGTACGCCGAGCCTACGCGTCCGGCTTCTCGTCCGGCTTCGGGTCCGGCTTGTAGCAGAGCTTCATCAGCAGCGCGGCGTTCGCGACGCCGACGCCGGCCGCGAACAGCGCCGGGCGCAGGCCCGACTTGCGGCGACCGATCAGCGCGTCCACCGAATACTTGCCGTTGCCGAGCGCGGCGAGCGCGACGGCGGCGCCGCCGACCACGGCGGTGTACTCCCAGCCGCCCTTGAAGACGAAGAAGCCCTTGCCCTTGTGGTCGGTCGCCGCCGCGACGCTCATCAGGCCCACCGTCGCCGCCGCGGGCAGCGGGTTGGCCACGCCGAGCGCGATGCCGACGCCGGCCGCCATCTCGGTGCCGGCCGCCAGGCGCGCGTGCACGTCGGCGGGCTTGAGGCCGAGCGACTCGAACCAGCCGGTGGTGCCCGCGAGGCCGCCGGGGCCGGCGACCTTGTTGTAACCGTGCGCGAAGAGCATCGGACCGAGCGTCGCGCGCAGTACGAGCGCCGCCACATCGCGGCCTTCGGCCGCCGCCGCGGCCTTCTTCTTGCCGAACATTGCCCACCTCATCAACTGACGCATCGTCACATTTCTGTGGGCAACCTACCCGAACACCCGGCTCGGGCAAGGACCGGGCGGCCCGCGACCGGCGCTTTCAGGACCCCGACGAGCCGATCCCGGCCCGGTCGGCACGATCGGCGCCCACGAGCGAGGCACCGTCGACCCCCGCCCGCGCACCGGCTCCGAGCATCCTGGGCACCACCACCGGGGTGTCGTCCCCCGGCGCCCGGAGGATGTCCGCGTCCACGTCGTACAGCGCCCGCACCAGCTCCGCGTCCACGACCTCCTTCGGCGGCCCGGACGCGATCACCTCGCCCGCCCGCATCGCGACCAGGACATCCGCGTAGCGAGCCGCCGACGCCAGGTCGTGCAGCACCATCACCACCGTGCGCCCACCGGCGGCAACCCGCCGGACCAGGCCCAGCACCTCGACCGCGTGCCCGAGGTCCAGCGCCGAGGTCGGCTCGTCGAGCAGCAGCACCGGCGCCTCCTGGGCGATCACCATCGCGACCCAGCAGCGCTGCCGTTGCCCGCCGGAGAGTCGATCCAGACGCCGATCGGCCAGGTCCAGCACACCGGTCGCGGTCAACGCGTCCCGGCAGACCCGCTCGTCCGCGCGCGACCACTGGCGGAACAACCCCTGGTGCGGATGCCGGCCGTAGCGGACCAGCCCGGCCGCGGTGACCGCCTCCGGCGCGGTCGGATTCTGCGGCAACAGCCCTACCCGGTGCGCGGCCTGACGCGGCTTCAGTCGCCAGATGTCGTCGCCGCCGACGCGGACCCGACCCGAGTCCGGCTTGTGCAGGCGCGCGATCGAGCGCAACAAGGTGGACTTGCCGCACCCGTTGGGCCCGACGATCGCGACCACGCTGCCGGCGGCCACGGACAGGTCCACGCCGGAGACGGCACGATGCCCCGGATATCCGGCGTGCAGATCTTCCACGAGCAGTTCCATGGGCGGACCCTCCCGGCCGTACACAGCGACAGCGTATGTAAGGCGAGGCTAACCTAATCGACCCGATCGCCGGCACCTCGGTCGGCTCGGCGGGGCCGGACCGGCCGCGGGGTCGGATGCGGCCCGCCGGTCAGCGTGTGCCGACCTCGGGGAACCACCGGGCGCCGACCCGGCCGGCGCGGTCGGCGTACAACAACGCGTCCCGGCCGTGCCAGGCGAGCGTGGTCACCGGCGCGGAGACGTGGCGGCGGGCCAGCGGGGTCGGCGCCCGACGGGCCGACCCGGCGCGCACGTCCCACACCACGAGCATGCCGTCGCCGCCGGCCGTGGCCATCAGGGCGCCGCCGCCCGGTCGCCAACTCGGCGTGCACGCCTGTGGTTGCGCGGGCAGCCGGCGTGGCCGGGGGCGGACCCGGCCGCCGCGCGCGGCGAGATCCCACACGGTCACCCCGGTCCGGTCCTCCGCGGCCAGCCAACGTCCGCCCGAGTCCAGCGCGAGCCCGGCGACCGGCTCGTTGCCGGCCGCGCCGAGGTCCTCGTGCGTACCGCCGGCGCCGCGCACGTGCACGCCCGGCACGTCGCCCGCCGCGCACAACCACGCGCCGTCCGGGGTGCCCGCGAGCACCCGCACCGGGAACGGGTAGGTCCACACGTTCGTCCGCCCGCGCGACCCGTACACGTGCACCTCGCCGCCGAGCGCGACCGCGAGCCCGCCGACCGAATCGACCCACACCACGTCGTCCACCCGGACCGGTCCGTCCACGGCCCGCCACGACTCGGTACCGCTGTCGCCCGCGTAGACCCGCACGGCGCCGCCGAAGGACACCGCGCACCGGCTGCCCGCGGACCACGCGAACCGGGCGGGCAGGCCCGGCGTACGCATCAACAGCGCGCCGTCGGTGACCCGCCACAGCGCGTACCCCGTGGGGCCCGCGAGCGCCACCACGGTGCCGTCGGGCGAGAAGCCGGCGCGGCGCACCCCGCCCGGCAACACGATCCGGGCCTGCAGTTGCCCGGTCGCCGCGTCCAGCAGCCGAACCCCGCCGGCGGCTCCCGCGACCACGCACAATCCGCCCGACAACGCGACGGCGGACGGCACATCGTCGATCCCGTGCTCCCAGCCCAGCCCCGTACGTGTCGCCATGACAGTCATCGCGGCCCCCTTGTTCGCGGGGCGATCCTTGCGCCTTCGTGTTTCGACCAGGAAAACTCTCAGGTCGAGGCCGGTTTCCCTGGGTTCGAGGAGTCTGCTAATAAGACGACCGGACCTGTTCGCCGATCGATCGGATCACACCGTTGAGCACGCTCGAAGGTACGGCGCCGATCATGGCGGACATCGCGGGCGCCAGCGGGAACGAGCCCACGATCTTCGTCGCGGGCCTGATCCTGCTCGCCGCCGGCGCCCTGCTCGCGCTCGCGGGCCGGCGGCGGTTCGCGGACGACGCGGACGACGCGGACGACGGGTACGACGAGGCCCCGGCCGAGGTCGCCGAGGTGTCGACCGCGCGGCCGGCCGCCGCAGCCGTGCCGACGCCCGCGCCGAGTCGGCCGGCGGACGAACAGCCCGCGGCGAAGCCGCAATCGGCGATCCGACCGACGGCCCCGGCCGGGGCGTCGGCGAGTGCGGATTCGGCTCCCGCCGACGTGTCGGACGCCGATTCCACGCCCGACTCGGCGCGCGAGCCCGCCCGGGCTGCGAAGCCCGAGGCCGAGGCCGAATCGGCACCCGAGGAGACCCCCACGACCGAGGCCGGCTCCGAGCCCGAACCCGCCGAAGCCCCCTCCGCCCCCGCGTCACCCTCCGACGCCGAGTCGACGACCGAGCCGGCTGCGGCAGTCGAGTCCGAGGCCAAGCCCGAGTCCGGGCCCAGGCCCGACTCCGAACCCGAGCCCGAGCCCGACGCCGACTCCCGCCCGCCCAAAGGCGCCTGACGCCCCGTCACCCCGCCGGACCGCGCCCCCGGCCCGCCGCATCACCCGTGCGCGCCACGCCCCGTGGGTTCGGCCGCAAGTTCGTTCCTGGGCCATTCGCGACCCTCGACGGCCTCGACCGAGCGGTTGAACCGGGTCAACACCTCGAAGAGTTCGCGTCGTTCGCCCTCGTCCCAGGACTCCAGCACTCGTTCCAGGCCCCGGCAGTGGATCGCCAGCTCGTGCGCGAGCCGTTCCGCACCGACCGCGGTGATCCGCAGCTTGCGGGCGAGACCGCCGTCCGGGTCCGCGATGCGTTCCGCGTCGCCGGCCCGCAACAGCGCGGCCACCTGGCGGTTCACCGTCGAGGTATCGAGCCGAAACGCTTCTGCGAGTTGCCCGATCGACATCGGCCCCTCGACCTCCAGTCGGGTCAACAGCAGGTAGGCCGACCGCTCCAGACCGTCGCCGTTCCGCTTGCCCATGACGTGGTGGCGAGCGATCAGCATCAGCTCTCGCTCGATCCCTTCCAACACGTGCCCACTCCCGCCTTCACACCAATGCGCCTGCCGGGAACCCTAGCGCCGCACCCGGGCAATGTGCACGATACACATCATGTGTATCGTGCACATTTGTTGACCCTGGCAATCATCCGGCGATTCTGTGGAGGCAGTCCGTGACCGCTCCGAGCGGCATACCCGAGCCGAGCCCGGCGGATGCCGGGGCCCATCCGCCCGGATCGGTGGACCGGGCCGGGCCGGTGGTGGCCGTACTGGCGTTCTGCGGCGTGGTCGTGGCGCTCATGCAGACCCTGGTCGTACCGCTGCTGCCCAACCTGCCCAACCTGCTCGACACCTCGCCCGCCAACGCGTCCTGGGTGGTCACCGCCACGCTGCTCTCCGGCGCGGTCTGCACTCCCGTGATGGGGCGACTCGGCGACATGTTCGGCAAACGCCGGATCCTGATCGTCAGCCTCGGTCTGATGGTCGCGGGCTCGGTGTTGTGCGCACTGTCCGACACGCTGCTCCCGATGGTGATCGGCCGCTTCCTCCAGGGCGCGTCGTTCGGCGTGATCCCGCTGGGCATCAGCATCATGCGCGACGAACTCCCGCCCGCGAAGCTGGGTTCCTCGATCGCGCTGATGAGCGCGACGCTGGGCATCGGCGGCGCGATCGGGCTGCCGGTGGCCGCGCTGATCGCCCAGAACGCCGACTGGCACATGATGTTCTGGGCGGCCGGCGCGATCGGCGCGCTCGACGTCCTGCTCGTGCTGTTCCTGGTGCCCGAGTCGCCGGTCCGGCTGCCGGGACGCTTCGACTTCGCCGGCGCGGGCGGGCTGTCCGTCGGGTTGGTGGCCCTGCTGCTGGTGATCACCAAGGGCGCGGACTGGGGTTGGGGCAGCACCACCACGCTCGTCCTGCTCGCCGTCGCGGCCGTCGTACTGCTCGGCTGGGGATGGCTCGAACTGCGCACCGCACAGCCGCTCGTGGACCTGCGCATCGCGGCGAAGCCGCAGGTGTTGTTCACCAACCTCGCCTCGGTCGTGGTCGGTTTCGCGATGTTCGCCCAGTCGCTGGTGTTCCCGCAGGTGCTGATGAACCCGGAGAACACCGGCTACGGCCTGGGCAAGAGCATGGTCGTCGCGGGCCTGTGCATGGCGCCGTCGGGCATCGTGATGATGCTGATCTCGCCGCTGTCCGCGCGCCTGTCCGCCGCCCGCGGCCCCAAGGTCTCGCTGCTCGTGGGCACCGCGGTGATCGCGATCGGCTACGCGCTCTCGGTGTTCATGCTCGACGCGATCTGGAAGATCGTCGCGATGGCGGTGCTCTCGGCGGTCGGCGTCGCGCTGGCGTACGCGGCGATGCCGTCGCTGATCATGCAGGCCGTACCGATCGGCGAGACCGGATCGGCGACCGGCCTGAACACGCTGATGCGCTCGATCGGCACGTCGACCTCCAGTGCGGTGATCGGCGTCGTGCTCGCGAACATGACGATGCGCACGGGCGGCCGCGAGTTTCCCTCGCACGACGCCTTCGTGACCGCGCTGTGGCTCGGCTGCGGAGCCGCCGTCCTGGGCCTGCTGGTCGCGCTGTTCATCCCCGGGCGCAAACCGGTCGAAGCCGCGCAGATCCCGGCAGTGAACCGAAAGCAGGACCCCGCAGCGGTCCGAACGGCCACCTGACGGCACATCAATTCCCGTGTCGCACATGGCCAAAACCGACCCGGGTAGCCGATGCTCGTAACTCTTACCCCGGCGCCGACCACACGATTGGGAGATCGCCACCCCCAGTTCGCTCTCGACAGGGAGACACCATGAGCCTTCCCACCTTCCGCGGATCGCGTTCACCCGCACCCGATCCGACCCCCGGACGAGCCTGGACCACCGAGGTCGACTGGCAGCGACAGGCGCTGCCGGTCCCGCTGCCGCAGGAGTGGCCGGTCCTGGCGGGTGGTCTCGTGGTGGTCGCCGCGCACCCGGAGGACGCGCTGCTGGGGGTGGGCGGGCTGATCTCGCGAGCGGTGGCCGACGGCTCGCCGGTGCGGGTGGTCAGCGTCACCGACGGCGACGCGTCGCACCCGGGCAGCCGGTTACCGGGTTCGGTGCTGGCCGCCCGGCGGGTGCGCGAGTCGGACCGGGCCTTCGCCACGATCGTCGGCAATCCCGGTGGGGTGGCCCCGGTCGAGGTGATCCGACTGCGCATCCCGGACCGCACGGTGAGCACCCACGAACGGGAGCTGGTGGACCGGCTGATCCCGCTCGTCTCGGGCTTCGCGCTGTGTGTGACCAACTGGCGCGGGGACGGCTTCGCCGACCACGAGAGCACCGGTCGGGCAGCCGACGTGGCATGCCGGGAGACCGGCGTGGGTCTGCTGGAGTTCCCGCTGCGCATGTGGCAGTGGGCGGAGCCGGACGACAGTCGGGTGCCGTGGAGCCGGGCGCTGCGGGTCGACCTGACCGAGGTGCAACAGGCCCGCAAGGAGCGGGCGCTGTCCTGCCTGGCGTCCCAGATAGCCCCGCTGGTGCCGGGCCGCGACGACCGGGTGCCGCTCCCGCCGGAGAAACTGGCGTACTTCCGCCGCCCCTTCGAGGTGCTCTTCCGCTGAATCGACGGTGCACCTCGCGGCGACGCCGATGCGCGTTCCCCGTCCCGATTCGGGCATCCGCCCGGCGGCCTCGGCCGGCCCGCGGACGCGCCTTCGGCAACCGCCGGACCGCGCGGCGGAATCGGCGGAGGGGAACGCGCACGGTCGCAGCGGCGGCGTGCGCGGGCTGCTCAGCCCGGGATCATCAGCCGTTCGCGCAGCGATGCCAGGGTGCGGGCGAGAAGGCGGGACACGTGCATCTGCGAGATGCCGATCCGCTCGCCGATCTGCGCCTGGGTCAGATTTCCGTAGAACCGCATGACCAGGATCGCGCGCTCGCGCTGCGGCAGTTCGGCCAGCAGCGGGCGCAGCGCCTCGCGGTACTCGACCAGGTCGAGCGCGTGGTCCTCGGAGCCGAGCCGGTCGCCGACCGTCTCCTGGCCGTCCGCGTCGCCGTAGGCGGTCTCGTCCAGCGAGGTCGCGGTGTAGACGGTGCAGGCGTCCAGCCCTTCGAGCACCTCCTCCTCGGTGATGCACAGCCGCTCGGCCAACTCGCGCGGGGTGGGTGTGCGGCCGTGCAGCGCGGTCAGTTCGTCGGTGGCACGCAGCAGTTCGGTGCGCAGTTCGCGCAGCCGGCGCGGTACCCGCACGGACCACGAGGTGTCCCGGAAGAAGCGCTTGATCTCGCCGATGATGGTCGGCATGGCGTACGCCATGAAGCTGCTGCCGCGATCGGCCTCGTAGCGGTCGATCGCCTTGATCAGGCCGATCGTGCCGACCTGGACGATGTCCTCGACCGGTTCACCGCGGCGCCGGTAGCGCCCGGCGGCGTGCCGGACCATCGGCAGGTTCAACTCGACCAGCAACCCGCGCAGGTACGAGTGGTCCACGGTGCCCGGTTCGAGGGTGGCGAGCCGGGCGAGCATCAGATCGCCCGCCGCACGGGCCATCGGCGTGGGCAGCCGGGTGACCAGGTGCGGATGCGCCAGCAGTTCGTCCAGGTCGACGGTCGGCGGCGGCGACGGTGGGGCGACGGCGCGGGGTTCCGCGGTCGTGTCGAGGGTGCTCAGGCGCACGGCCATGCAGGGTCTCCCAATCCGGATGGATGGACACCGATAACCCCGAGTGACTATCGAGTCTGTGACCTGAAGCACAGGAAGATCAAGAGCCCTCCGGGGGTACGTCCTGACGTCAGGATCGCGACATGCGGCCCCACCTCGGGAAACGACGGACCGACGAAACGGAAAAAACGAACGAAAGCAGCCCATACGGCGCAACGAAACCGGGCATCGAGTAATCAAACGTCTGCCAAACGTGTCCGGAAAACGCCACGAACCACCGCCCGAATTTCTTCGGACGGTGGTTCGTGTGCTGCGACCGAGTGAGAAACGATCGAGTTGGTGCGAGGTTCGACCGACTTCGACCCGGGTCGAGTCGAATCGGAGCGATCAGCCCAGTTCGAGCAGCAGGTCGCCGGCCTCGACCGAGGACACCGCGCCGATCGCCAGCCGGGCCACGGTGCCCGCGCTCTGCGCCGTGATCGACGCCTCCATCTTCATCGCCTCGATGGTCGCCACCGTGCCGCCGGCCTCGACCTCGTCGCCCACGGCCACCTGGAGGGTGACCACACCGCTGAACGGCGCGGCCACGTGCTTCGGGTTGTCCGGGTTGGCCCGCTCACTCTCCGGCCGGGCCGGCTTGACCGAGCGGTCGCGCACCGAGAGCACCCGGGGCTGACCGTTCATCCGGCAGTACACGGTGCGGAAGCCGCGCTCGTCCGCGTCGCCGACCGCCTCGACCGCGAGGTAGAGCGAGACGCCCGTGGACAACGTGATGGCCAGTTCCTCGCCCTGGACCAGGCCGTACAGGAACGGCACGGTCGGCACCGCGGAGACGTCGCCGTACAACCGCTCGGCCTCGTCGTAGTCCTTGGCCGGGCCCGGGAAGAGCAACCGGTTGAGCGTGTCTCGCAGTTCGTCGCCGTCCAGCGCGGCGTCCTGCTCCGGGGTCAGTGCCACTGTGCGGGTCGAGCTCGCGGTGCGACCCGCCAGCGCCCGGGTACGGAACGGCTCGGGCCAGCCGCCGGGCGGGGTGCCCAGCTCACCCTGGAGGAAGCCGATCACCGAGTCCGGCACGTCGAACGCGCCCGGGTCGGCCTCGAACTTGGCCGGGTCGGCACCCACCGCGCTCAGGTGCAGGGCCAGGTCGCCGACCACCTTGCTGGAGGGGGTGACCTTGACGATGTTGCCCAGGATCCGGTTCGAGGCCGCGTAGGCGTCCTCGATGTCCTCGAACTTGTGGCCCAGGCCCAGCGCGATCGCCTGCTGGCGCAGGTTGGAGAGCTGACCGCCGGGGATCTCGTGCCGGTAGACCCGGCCGGTGGGCGCGGGCAGGCCGGACTCGAACGGCGCGTACGCCTCGCGCACCGCCGCCCAGTAGGGCTCCAGGGCGCACAGCGCGTCCAGGGACAGCCCGGTGGCGCGCTCGGTGTAGTCGGTCGCGGCCACGATCGCGGACAGCGGCGGCTGGCTCGTGGTGCCCGCCAACGCGGCCGAGGCACCGTCGATCGCGTCGACGCCGGCCTCGATGGCGGCGAGGTAGGTGGCGAGCTGACCACCCGCGGTGTCGTGCGTGTGCAGGTGCACCGGGAGGTCGAAGCGCTCGCGCAGCGCGCCGACCAGCGTGCGGGCGGCGGGCGCCCGGAGCAGCCCGGCCATGTCCTTGACGCACAACACGTGCACGCCGGCCTCGACCAGTTGCTCGGCGAGCCGCAGGTAGTAGTCCAGCGTGTACAACTGCTCGGCCGGGTCGGACAGGTCGCCGGTGTAGCACAGCGTGCCCTCGGCGATCGCGTGCGTGCCCAGGGTGGCCTCGATCGCCGGACGCATCGCCTCGATGTCGTTGAGCGCGTCGAAGATCCGGAACACGTCGATGCCGGTGCGGGCGGCCTCCTCGACGAACTTCACGCACACCTTGTCCGGGTAGGGCGTGTACCCGACGGTGTTGCGCCCGCGCAGCAACATCTGGATGTTGAGGTTCGGCATGCCCTCGCGCAGCGCCGCCAGGCGGTGCCACGGGTCCTCCTTGAGGAAGCGCAGCGCGACGTCGTAGGTCGCCCCGCCCCAGGCCTCGACGCTGAGCAGTTCGGGCGTCATCCGCGCGACGTAGGGAGCCGCGGCGGCGAGGTCGTAGGTGCGTACCCGGGTCGCCAGCAGGGACTGGTGCGCGTCGCGGAACGTGGTGTCGGTGACCGCCAGCGCGCTCTGCTCGCGCAGCGCGCGGGCGAAGCCGGCCGGGCCCAGTTCCAGGAGCCGGTCCCGGCTGCCCGCGGGCAGGTCGCCGGCGGGCAGCTCTGGCAGCTTGGTGCGCGGCACCGCGATGCCCGGGGTGGGGCCGTACGGGCGGTTGACCGTGACGTCGGCCAGGTAGGCCAGCAGGCGGGTGCCTCGGTCGGCACCCGGGCGGGAGCGGACCAACTCGGGGTGCTCGTCGATGAACGACGTGGTGATCCGGCCGTCGCGGAAGGCCGGGTCGTCGAGCACGGCCTGCAGGAAGGGGATGTTGGTCGCGACGCCGCGGATGCGGAACTCGGCCACCGCGCGCCGGGCCCGGTTGACCGCGTCGCCGAAGGTGCGGCCCCGGCAGGTCAGCTTGACCAGCATCGAGTCGAAGTAGGGCAACACCTCGGCACCGGTGTAGGTGCCGCCGTCCAGCCGCACACCCGCGCCGCCCGGCGAGCGGTAGGCGGACACGGTGCCGGTGTCGGGGCGGAAGTCGGCCGAGGGGTCCTCGGTGGTGATCCGGCACTGCAGGGCCGCGCCCTGGATCCGGATCTCGCTCTGCACCAGGCCCAGATCGGTCAGGGTCGCACCGGCGGCGACCCGCAACTGGGCCTGGACCAGGTCGACTCCGGTGATCTCCTCGGTGACCGTGTGCTCGACCTGGATGCGCGGGTTCATCTCGATGAACACGTACCGGCCGCGCTCGTCGAGCAGGAACTCCACGGTGCCCGCGTTGCGGTAGCCCACCGCCTGCGCGAAACGCACCGCGTCGGCGCAGATCCGGTCCCGCAGTTCGGGGTCGAGGTTGGGCGCGGGGGCGATCTCGACGACCTTCTGGTGGCGCCGCTGCATCGAGCAGTCCCGCTCGTACAGGTGCACCACGCCGCCGTCGGCGCCGGCGAGGATCTGCACCTCGATGTGGCGCGGGCGGATCACCGCCTCCTCCAGGAAGACCGTGGGGTCGCCGAAGGCGGTCTGCGCCTCGCGCATCGCGGTCTCGATCGAGGAACGCAGGTCCTCGCGGCGGTCCACCTTGCGCAGCCCTCGGCCGCCACCGCCGGCGGCGGCCTTGACGAAGATCGGGAAGCCGATCGCGTCCGCGGCGGCCACCAGCGCGTCCACGTCGTCCTGCGGCGGCGCGGTCTGCAACGTGGGCAGTCCGGCGCCCTTCGCGGCCTCCAGCGCCCGTACCTTGTTGCCCGCGAGCGAGAGCACGTCGGCCGAGGGGCCGACGAAGGTGATCCCGTTGGCCTCGCACGCCTCGGCGAGCAGCGGGTTCTCGGAGAGAAAGCCGTAACCGGGGTAGATCGCGTCGGCGCCACACGAGATCGCCGCGCCGACGATCGTGTCCACGTCGAGGTAGGCGCGCAGCGGGTGACCCCGTTCGCCGATCTCGTAGCTCTCGTCCGCTTTCTGGCGATGCAGGGAGTGTCGGTCCTCGTACGCGTAAACAGCGACCGTGGTGATGTCCAGCTCGGTGGCGGCGCGCAGGGCGCGCACGGCGATTTCGCCTCGGTTGGCCACCAACAGCTTACGGATCACGAGCTACGTACCTCCTTGCCCGGGGTGTCCGGGTGCGGGGGAAATCGGACGGGTGCCTCGGGACGACAGAGTGCCGTGCCCGTGGTGGGGCGGCGGCATCGGGGTCGAACCTGCGTGACTTTAGGACACGTGTGCAGGTGCCCCGCAGGCCCGGTCCACATGCCGGGCACATCGGGCCGGCCCGACAAGTGGGTCTCACCTGCGAATTCCGGGTCCACCAGGGGCGATGTGAGCTTGATCGCAGCCCGCATCGCGAGACGCGGCGGCATTGTCGCGGGGGTTGCGAACCGCGACGATCCGGTCGGGTCCGCACCGCGGACCGGGAAATGTCGGATCATGCCGGGGACCGGGGAACGCCCCGGAGCGGAACCGGGAAATGGGGACGACCGTGAGGGTTCGAATGGGCGTGGTGGTCGCGGTCGCGGCCGTCGTACTGCCGCTGGCGGGATGCGACGACGGCGACGGGGGCACCAAGGCGGGCGGCGACGGGAGTCCGAGCCCGACCGCGGGCGGCGCGGGGGCCGGGGCGAACGGCGAGCTGCGCCCGGTCGACGCGTGCGCGATGCTCACCGCCGAGCAGGTTTCGAAGGCGTTGTCGATGCCGGGGCTGCGGGCCGCGCAGAATCCGCTGGGTTGTGACTACGCGGCGGCCGACGGAGCCCCGGTGGTCAGCACGATCGCGACCCGGTCGAAGAGTTCGGGCGGGGTGGACAAGGCGATCGACGCCTACCTGGGCACACTGGGCGACACCCGTACCGAGAAGGTGCCGAATCTGGGCGACGCCGCGGTCTACGTGCAACCGGACACGATCGGCGGCGTCCTGGTGGTCGCGGCCCGTCGAGGCGAGGAGACGGCGGTGTTCTCGCTCAACGCGGGCGGCGGCGATCCGCCGCCGAGCAAGGAGCAACTCGTCGCGCTGGCCACCCTGGCGGTGGCGAAGCTGTGACCCGCCCATGGCCCGAGAATAGGACGCCGGGCCGAGTCCGGGAACAGCGACGATCGGCATAGCGTGAACAAAATTTGACGCTCCGTCACCGACGCCCGGCACAAGACGCCCGGCGGCGGTGTCGATCGTGCCCGCGGATCGCCGGTTGCGACAACGAAGGACCAATGGCCCGGCTGTTTCGCGCATCGGCGGGCACATGATGGGCAGGGGAGTTTCACACCCTCGGCGCGGTGGGGACGAACAGGCGCCGACGGGTCCGTACCTTGCGTAGCGGGAGCGACGAATTGAGTGATCTCCTGACCACCCCGAGGCTGCGGCAGGACCGCTTCGAGCGCGACGCCGTGCCGTTTCTTGACCCGCTCTACCCGGCCGCGCTGCGGATGACCCACAACGCCTCGGACGCGGAGGATCTGGTCCAGGAAACGTTCACGAAGGCGTACGCGTCCTTCCACCAGTTCCGGGACGGAACGAATCTGAAGGCGTGGCTGTACCGAATTCTCACCAACACCTTCATCACCTCCTACCGCAGGAAGCAGCGGCAGCCGGTGGCGTCGGGCGGGCAGGAGATCGAGGACTGGCAGCTCTACCGGGCCGGGTCGCACGAATCGACCGGGCTGCGGTCGGCGGAGACCGAGGCGCTGGATCACCTGCCCGACTCGCAGGTGGTGGCCGCGTTGCGCGCGTTGCCCGAGGAGTTTCGGATCGCGGTGTATCTCGCGGACGTGGAGGGCTATCCGTACAAGGAGATCGCCGCGTTCATGGACGTCCCGCTCGGCACGGTGATGTCGCGGCTGCACCGGGGCCGGCGGCGGCTGCGCGAGGCGTTGGCGGACTACGCGTCGGAACGCGGGCTCGTCGCCGCGGCGTGAGCCCGGGTCGGCCCGGCGCGCCGCCGCGCCCGGAGCGGTGTGGGTGGTGTCCGGGCGCGACGGCGGATGGCTACAGGTACTTCAGGACCGCGGGCAGCAGGTCGTTGACCGTGTTGCCCTTGGCCGACCGACCGATCGCGGTGAGCGTCCAGCCGTCACCGCCGCGGGTCAGCTTGACCATGATCTGCGCGTTGTCGTGCGAGTCGGCGGTGGAGAGTTCGTAGCGCACGAGTTCGCTCTCGTCGCTCTCGTCCACCACGCGGCAGAACGCGTTGGCGACCCGGGAGAAGTCGTCGCTGGAGAACGCGCTGACCGTGAAGACCAGCGCCGTTATGCGCAGCGGCAACGCGGCCAGGTCGACGATGATCGACTCGTCGTCACCCTCGCCGGCACCGGTGGTGTTGTCGCCGGTGTGCGTGACCGCGCCGTCCTTGGACACCAACTGCCGCGGCCACACGGTGTCCACGAGGTGGTGGTCGGCGTCGAACAACAGACACGACGCGTCCAGGTCGACGCCGGTGAGCGCCTGCAGGCCCGGGCGCAGCCCCTCGTGCTTGATCGGGTCCCAGCCCAGCCCCATCCGTACCCGGGCGACCGAACCGGCCTCGCCCTTGCCGATGGTGACGCGCTCCCCCTGTGCGAGAACGACCGTCATCGCAACTCCCCTCCGCGGTGGTTCCCCGATTGCGCGCCGCGTCGACGGACGCGGCGCGTGGATGGAGAGCATCCTAGGGCGTGGCTTCGACGCCCCGTCGTGAAAGATCGCCCCCTTCTCAGGCGGTGCTGCCGGGGCGGGGTGTGCCGGATGTGGTGGAGCGATCGGGGATGTCGATCACCTCGGCGGCGGGCGGCGCGCTCACCTTGACCGGCACGTCGAAGTCGCCGTAGCCGACCGAGCCGCTGTTGTCGGTGTCCTTGGACACGATCAGGACCGGGTACGGCTTGCCGCCCTGGGCCTCGATGTAGATCTTGCCCTCGTCGTCCCCGGGCGGGCCGGTGAGCGGGATCATCTTGCGGCTGTCGATCGTCTCGGTGGGCAGCTTGACGCCGTCCTCGGGGAAGCTCTTCAGCGCCGCCCCCGGGTCGGCGACGGTGGTGATGTTGCGCAGGCCGCGCAGCTTCTCGCTGTTCGCGTCGCCCTTGAGCCACTTCCCGGCGAGCAGTTTGGCGGCCAGGTCGCCGTCCACGGTGCCGACCAACGAGCGGTACGCGGCTTCGTCGCCCTTGATGTACATCGCCGACTGGACCCGGCGCACCTCCAGCTTGACGCCGTTCTGCTCGATGGTGCCCTGGAAGTCCTCGCTGCCGCGGTCCACCCGCAGATCGAGCTTGACCGCCTTGCCGGCGGAGACGATGTCCGCCACCACGTGCACGGTCTTGATCCGGGCGGCGGACTGCTTGGCCCGGCGCACCAGTTCGCCGACGTCCAGGTCCTCGTTGCGGACGTTCTCGTCCAGCCCGGATCCCGCGCTCGCGGTCCCCGAGGCGGTCGACGACGGCTTCTCGATGGTGGACAACGGGCTCTGCCCGTTGCCGCACGCGGTCAGCACACCGAGCGAGACGCACACCGCCAGTACGGCCGCGATCCTGCTCCCCTGCACGGGATTTCGACGCACAACCACTCCTTGCTCACCCGAAAGTCCTGCCCCTGGGACGGCCCACCCGACGAACCGGTTCCCCGCCCCACGCTATGCGCCCGGCACCCCCTTGTCCCGGGGCAAACCCTCGGTTCCCCGGCGGAACCCGCGACGGTTGGGGACCCGCGGGTGCCCCCGGCTTCGCACCGGTGATCCGGTGTGCGGCGGGCAGCCGGGGGCACATCGGGCCGGGCGGGTGCGAGTGGGTGGGCTCGGACCGGCGTTCGGCGCAATAGCATCGGTGGGTTGGGTCGTCGTGGTTGGAGGTTGGGTCGTGTCTGCTCTCGTCTCGGTCGACGGTGCCGTGCCGGATCGCTCCGATGCGGTCGTCGTGGCCGGGGAGGCGATGTCGCGCGAGGCGTTGTTCGGTGCGGCGACGGCGTTGGCCGATCGCATCGTGGGCGCGCCCGCCGTCGCGGTGCGCGCGGACGCGAGCCTGGGCACCGTGGTGGCCACGTTGGCCGGCCTGGTGGCGGGTGTGCCGGTGGTCCCGGTCCCGCCGGACTCGGGTCCGCTGGAGCGCGCGCACATCCTGTCCGACTCGGGTGCCGCGCTGTTGCTGGCGCCGGGGCCGTGGACGGACACCGGGCTGCCCACCGCGCCGATCGACCTCGCCGCGCGCTCGTCGAGCACGCACCCGCAGCCGGCTCCCGACACGACCGCGCTGATCCTGTACACGAGCGGCACCACGGGTGCGCCGAAGGGCGTGCTGATGCCGCACGCGGCGATCGCCGCCGGGCTGGACGGCCTGGTCGACGCCTGGGCGTGGACTCCGGACGACGTGCTCGTGCACGGCCTGCCGCTGTTCCACGTGCACGGCCTGGTCCTGGGTGTGCTGGGCGCGCTGCGGGTCGGCTCGCGTGTGGTGCACACCGGCCGCCCCAAGCCGGCCGCCTACGCGCAGGCGGGCGGCAGCCTGTACTTCGGCGTGCCCACGGTGTGGTCGCGGATCGCGCAGGACCCGGAGTCGGCGCGGGCGTTGGCGGGCGCGCGGTTGCTGGTGTCCGGGAGCGCGCCGCTGCCCGTCCCGGTGTTCGGGCGACTGGCCGAACTCACCGGTCACCGGCCGATCGAGCGGTACGGCATGACCGAGACGCTGATCACGGTCAGCACCCGGGCGGACGGCGAGCGCCGACCCGGCTTCGTCGGGCTGCCGCTCGCGGGTGTGCGCACCCGGCTGGTCGGCGAGGACGGCTCGGCGTGTGCGCACGACGGCGAGACGGTGGGCGAGTTGCAGATCGATTCGCCCACGCTGTTCCAGGGCTACCTGAATCGACCCGAGGCGACCGCCGAGACGCTGACCCGGGACGGCTGGTTCCGCACCGGCGACGTCGCGGTGATCGACGCCGACGGCCGGCACCGGATCGTGGGCCGGGCCGGCACCGACCTGATCAAGTCCGGCGGCTATCGGATCGGCGCGGGCGAGGTCGAAGGTGCCCTGCTGGCGCACCCGGCGGTGCGCGAGGCGGCGGTGATCGGCGTGGCGCACCCCGACCTGGGACAGGAGATCGTCGCCTTCGTGGTGCCGGACGGCGAGGTGACGGAGCGTCAGCTCATCGATCACGTCGCGACCGGGCTGTCCGCGCACAAGCGCCCCAGGCGCGTGGTCTTCGTCGCCGACCTGCCGCGCAACGCGATGGGCAAGGTGCAGAAGAAGCTGCTGACGGACTGAGCCGGGCCGGCACCGCCGGCGGGCCGCCGCTCGCTCGACGCGAACGGCGGCCGGCGTGGCGAAGGCTCAGTCGCGGCGGGCGATCAGGCTGGTCTCCGGCAGGCGCACCAGCGGAATCCGCCGCTCGGTGCGGGTCTGGTAGTTGTTGTAGTAGTCACGGTCGGCGGTGAGCCCGGCCCAGGTCTTGGTGTACTCGTCGCCGTCGAGGATCTCGGCGGTGCTCCAGAACGTGGCGTGCTGCACCCGCACCAGCAGTTGCGGGTTGGCCGTGCGGTCGGACAGGTTCACGAACCAGGACGGGTGCTTGGCGGCGCCCGCGAAGGAGCCGACCACGACGCGGTGACCGTTCTCGTCCGCCCAGAACGGGAGCGCGACCTTGTGCAGCTTGCCGCTCTTGCGGCCGACCGTGTGCACGAGCACGTGGTTCATCCCGGCCAGGAGCCAGACGTCGTCACCGTCCGACTGCTCCATCTGCGAAACGTGCTCCTTGGTGAAGAGAACGATCT
Source organism: Embleya sp. NPDC059213 (assembly GCF_042754445.1). Taxonomy (NCBI): domain Bacteria; kingdom Bacillati; phylum Actinomycetota; class Actinomycetes; order Kitasatosporales; family Streptomycetaceae; genus Embleya; species Embleya sp. NPDC059213. Next base: position 26,168 of record NZ_JBHZAV010000046.1, on the reverse strand, counting down.
CCTCGGGCGAGGGCTCGATGAACTCGTCGTTCTTTTGTTCCACCATGATCGTTACTCCAGGGAAGGCACATGCGGCAGTTCGGTTGCGCGACTCTAGTGCGGCCCTCGCCAACCATCAATGGCCGTCCACCGATCCGGACGTGGGCCGCGTCACGGCCGACGAAACGGCCCGCGGATGGGCCTGGCCCGGCCGACGCACAACACCGGGATCAGCCGCACGACACCGTCGGGGATCGCCCTCCCCCGTGGACCGACTCCGGGCCACCGTGTCACTCGGTGACGGATCGCACACGTGCCCGTAATCACAGCGTCGCGGGCCGGGCAGGATCGGTGCACCGCTCGTAGGATCGCGGCACATCGGCGGCGAACGGACGCGGGGGGCGGCAACAGCCATGAATACAAGGCGATGTGTGCTGGTCAGCGGTGGGGGCAGCGGGATCGGCCGGGCCGTTGCCCGTCGATTCGCCGCCCAGGGCGACCACGTGACGGTGCTGGGTCGGCGGCCGGAGCCGATCGCCGCCGTCGCCGAGGAAATCGGCGGCACCGCCCTCGTCGTCGACCTGACGGACCCTCAGGCGGTGGAACGGGCCTGCGCGTTGCTGCCCGCGCGGGTGGACGTCCTGGTCAACAACGCCGGGCAGCGGATGCCGTTGCCCACCGAGCCGGGCCTGGCCGCGGTCGCCGACCACTGGCGGCGGATGTACGACCACATCGTGTTGCCCACGGTGCTGCTCACCGAGGCCCTGCTCCCCCGGCTGGCCCGCCCCGGCGGCCGGATCGTGTCCATCGGGTCGACCGCGGGACTGCGCGGGAACAACGCGTACGGCGCCGCCAAGGCCGCCGTGCACGCCTGGAACCACACCCTGGCGGCCCGGGTCGGCCCCGAGGGCATCACCGCCAACGTGGTCGTGCCGGGCTACATCGCCGACACCGAATTCGCCTTCGACATGGTCCAGGACGCCGCCGAGCACGAACGGCGCGCGGCGGCCACCCTGGTCAAGCGGGTCGGTCGGGCCGAGGACATCGCCGCCGCCGTGACCTTCGTGGCCTCCCCCGAATCCGGCTTCATGACCGGCGAGTTCGTCAACGTCAACGGCGGCCACGTGTTGGGCCGCTGACCGCCGGCGGGCCCCGCCCGCACCGCGGCGAGGCCCACCGCGAACCGGCCATGACGGGCCGTCAGGGCCGGGTGAATGCAGGGCTGTTGCTTTCCTTGGGCAACTCCGCCAGCGGCTCGGCGAGTTCCGCGTGGGTCGGCCCGACCTCGGCCGCCAGCGCGTCCAGCGCGGTCAGGTCGAAGCCGTACAGCGTCGCCGCGTTCCCGGCCAGGATCGCCCGCAGTTCGGCCGGCGAGGCGTCGTGGAAGGAACGGCGCAGCGCCTCGCGCGTGTACGGATAGGTGCCCTCGTCGTGCGGATAGTCCGCGCCCCACATGTAGCGGTCGATGCCCAGTTCGTGCCGCGCCTGTGCCTCGACGGGCGAGGGGAAGCTCGCGCCCACCCAGCAGTTCCGGGCGAAGTACGCGCTCGGCGGCTCCGGCAGCCGATCCGCCTCGGTGTACTTGAGTTCACCGATGCGACCGCTCGCCATCTGCGCGTGGTAGCCGTCCAACTGCCGCAACACCGGCGGGATCCAGGCCGCGCCCTGCTCGGTGATCGCGAACTTGAGCCGGGGGAAACGCGCGAACGCCCCGGACAACAACATGTGGGTCAGCGGTCGACGGGAGAACAACGTCGCCTCGGCGATCCACAGGAAGGTGGACGCCGGGTAGGCGCCGTAGTCCGGGCTGCCCGATCCACCGTGGTTGACCACCGCCAACTCCAGGTCCTGGCACACCTCCCAGAGCCGGTCCCACTCCGGTGCGTACAGCGGCAGGATGCCGCTCACGTCCGGCGGCGTGGTCGGGATCAGGATGCCCGCGAGGCCGTTCTCCTTGGCCCAGACCGCCTCCGCGACCGCGTCGTCGACGTTGTTCAGGAACACCTGGGCCAACCCGGCCCGGCGCACCGCGTTCGCCCCGCCGCACCACTGCGCCAGCCAGCGGTTGTGCGCCCGGATCCCGGCCAGCCGGCGGGCGTAGGAGTCCTTCGACGGGGGACGGGCGAGCAGTTGCCCGGTCGGGAAGAACGGCGGCACCGTGTTGGGGAACACCACCTCCGCGACGATCCCGTCCGCGGCCAACTCGGCGATCCGTCGGTCGTCGTCCCAGTTGCGGGTGCGCCGATCGCCCTGGAGGTCCCGGAACGGATTGCGATACCGCTCCCGCCAGTCGTCGAACTCCGCGCGCCAGGACGGATCCAGGAACTCGCGGTAGGTGTCCATGCCGGCGCCGGCATGGCCGTCCGCCGAGATGATCGTGTGGCGTTCGGACACGGTGGTCACTCCTCTCCCAGCTTGAACACCCGCATGGCGTTCTCGCGCAGAAACTTCGCGCGCACCTCGGGCTTGAACGGGACGTCCGGCAACTCGCGGAAGATGCGCTCCAGGGACAGGCCCATCGGGTAGTAGCCCGCGTACATCACCTTGTCCGCGCCACGCGTGTTCGCGTAGTCGACGATCGCCTTGGGGTAGTACTTGGGCGCGAACGCCGACGTCATGTAGTACAGCCCGGGCCACTTGAGCATCAGCTTGACCGCGAGGTCCTCCCACGGCTCCGCGCCGTGCCGCATCACGATCCGCAACTCCGGGAAGTCGTAACAGACCTGGTCGAAGTGCATGACGTCCTGGCACGCGGACGGCACCCGCGGTCCGGCGATGCCCGCGTTGGCGACGATCGGCAGGTCCAGGTCGATGCAGGTCTGGTAGACCGGGTAGTAGCGCCGATCGCTCACCGGCACCTGCGGGTTGCAGCCCGCCGGGAAGGTGGTCACCGCGACGATGCGGTGCTCCAGGTACGCCTGCCGGATCCGGCGAACGGTCGTGGTGATGTCGTTCGGGTCCACCTCCAGCGTGGGCCGAAAGCGCTTCGGGTGCTCGGCGATCGCGCGCAGCGCGGTCTCGCTCAGGCCGACCAGGCCGATCTCGACGCCGCACGCGTCCATCTGCCCGAGCGTCACCTCGATCGGATCGACCCCCTCGGCCAGCCGATTCGGCACGCCCTTGAACATGTACTCGGCGGGGAACTCCATCTCGCCGCTCTCCGCGTCGCGCAGTTGCGGCTTGAGGAAGTCGTAGTGGCTCTTGGCCTGTGCGCTCGGGAAGCCGATCATCAAATCGATCGCCCCCGGTCCGGCCGCGGACCCGACAGCGGACATGGCAAACCCCCTGCACCATCAAAGTTGATTGACTCCATCAACTTAACAGCAGCAGGGGGATCCAGCCAGAGCCGATTCGTGGCGCCTCAGCGGTTGGTCATCGCCTGCTTGATCAGGGTGCGGCCGAAGTCCCACATCAGCCCGGTGCCCTTGTGCGCGTCGTCCATCACGTCCACGAAGCCCGCGACGAAGTGCTCCACGTCCGCCGGCCCGATCACATAGGGCGGCAGCAGCTTGATCACGTCCATGTGGTCGCCCGCGACCTGGGTCAGCACCCGGTGCCGCTGGAACATCGGCACCACCACCATCTGCGCGAACAACCCGTGCCGGGCCGCCTGCAACGCCGTCCACCCGGCGCGCAGCTTGAGCGAGCGCGGCTTGCCGAACTCCAGGCCGATCATCAAGCCGCGTCCGCGCACCTCGGCGAACAGCTCGTACTTGTCGATCAGCGGGGTCAGCCCGGCCACGAACGCATCGCCCATCCGCGCGCTGTTGCCGATCAGGTCCTCGTCGTCGAGCACCGCCAGGGTGGCCAGGCCCGCCGCCATCGCCTGGTTGTTGCCGCCGAACGTGCAGTCGTGCACGAGCACGCGGTCCATCGTCGAATAGACCTTCTTGAACACCCAGTCCCGGGTCAGCGTCGCGCCGATCGGCACGTAGCCACCCGACAGCGCCTTGGCGACCGTGACGATGTCCGGCTCGACGCCGTCCTCCCACTGGTACGCGAAGAACCGGCCGGTGCGGCCCATCCCGGTCTGCACCTCGTCGGCGATCAACAACGCGCCGTGCTCGCGCAACAACTTCTGCGCGGTGGCCAGCCAGCCGGGCGGCGGCGCGAGCACACCCTTGCCCAGGATCGGCTCGATGATCAGCGCCGCGACGTCACCACGCTTCAACTCCCGGGCCAGCGCGTCCAGATCGCCCAGCGCGATGCCCACGTCCGGCAGCAGCGGTTCGAAGCCCTTGCGGAACTCGGCCGCGCCGTTGACCGACAACGCGCCGGTGGTCAGCCCGTGGAAGGCGTGGTCGATGTAGACGATCCGGCGCCGCCCGGTGGCGAAGCGGGCGAACTTCAGCGCGGCCTCGACCGCCTCGGTGCCGCTGTTGCAGAAGTACACCCGGTCCATGCCGGGCGCCCGGGCCAGCAGCCGGTCCGCCAACGCGGCGGCCAGCGGCGGCGTGTGGAAGTGCACGATGTCCGGCAGATCCAGGGCGATCACGTCCTGCATCGCCTTGCGCACCACCGGGTGGTGCCGGCCCACCCCGTAGGTGCCGAACCCGGACAGGAAGTCCAGGTAGCGATCGCCCTTGTCGTCGTACAGGTACGGCCCCTGGGCCCGGACGTAGTCGCGGTCCATGCCGATGGTCCGCAGCACGCGCGGGAGTTGCGGGTTGAGGTGCTTCGCGTGCAGCTCGAAGCCGCGGTCCGCGTACGCCTCGTACGTCTCACCCAGATCGAACGTCATCGCCCGCCGTACCTCCTGACTTGGTTCGCTCGTCGTTGGCCCAGTCAAGCAGGGCCGGGGTCGCGTGGCGCAACGTGCGGAACGCCTTGAACCCGTCCACCAGCAGGCGCGGCCGGAGCAGTTCCCGCTCCGGGGTGTCGGTGATCACCCGGACCACCCCGGCCGGCCGATCGCCCGCCGCCGCGAGCAGGTACACCGACTCCATGTCGGCCGCCAGCACCCCGCGTTCGCGCAACGCCTGCCGCGCCGGGCCCTTGACCACCCGGTCCACCGTCTCGATCGGACCGTGATGCAGCCTCAGCTTCGGCGAGACCCGGTGCATCCACTCCAACAACAGTTCGGAGGAGGGCAGTTCGACCACCGTGCCGTCCGCGCCGCGCACCTCGGAGGCGACCACCACGTCACCCACGCCGACCCCCTCGCCCACGCCCGCGCCGAATCCGGCGACCGCGAGCGCGCCGTATTCCCGGGCCGGGAGCGCGGACAGGGCCCGCGCCCGGGCACGGGCCTTGTCCGCCCCCATGCCCGCGCGCACCACCCGCACGTCGAACGCGCCCATCAGCCCCGCCTCGACCGCGCGCATCTCGATCCGCAGCGGGGTGACCACCATCAGGGGCATCGTTCAGCCCGTCGTCTTGGCGTACCGACCGAGCGCCATCACGGGGAAGACGAGCCGGTACATGTGGTACTTGATGTAGAAGTCGCCGGGGAAGCCGGTGCCGGTGAACTGCGGCTCGTCCCACCCGCCCAGCGCGTTCTGATGGTCGGTCAACCAGTCGATGCCACGCTGCGCGACCTCGCCGAACTCGCCCGCCGCGTGCAGCGCCAGCAGCGCCCACGCGGTCTGCGACGCGGTGGACTCGCCGCGCCCGGACCAGGTCTCGGCCAGATCGTAGCTGCGCAGATCCTCGCCCCAGCCGCCGTCCGGATTCTGCCGGAGCTCCAGCCAGCGCACCGCGCGCCGGATCGCGGCATGCCGCGGATCGACTCCGGCCGTCACCAGCGCCGGCACCACCGCGCCGGTGCCGTAGACGTAGTTCGCGCCCCAGCGGCCGAACCAGGAACCGTCGCTTTCCTGATGCTCCATCAACCACTTGACGCCGTCCGCGACATACGAGCTGTAGCGGGCGCCGCCGTCGGCGAGCATCTCCACGATGTGCGCGGTGACGTCGGCCGAGGGCGGGTCGGTGACCGCGCCGAAATCGCTGAACGGCAGCTTGAGCGGCAGAATGCTGACGTTGTCCGCGTCGAACGCCCCCCACCCGCCGTCCTTGCTGCGCATCCCGGCCGTCCACCGCTCGGCCCGGTCCAACACCGCGTCCTTGCGCGCGCCGTCCGGGTGGTCGGTGTAGCGCAGGGCCATCACGATCTCGGCGGTGTCGTCCGTGTCCGGGTACCAGTCGTTGGCGAACTCGAAGGCCCAGCCGCCCGGTTCCAGGTCCGGACGCTGCACCGCCCAGTCCCCGACCTCGCGGATCTCCTCGTCCATCAGCCACCCGGCGGCCTTGACCACGCGCGGGTCGGACGCCGGAACTCCCGCGTCCCGCAGGGCGACCAGGGTCAACCCGGTGTCCCACACCGGCGACTGGCACGCCTCGAACCTGCGGCGCGGCAGGCCGTCCTCGTCGGTGTCCACGATGGTGAACCCGTCCAGGCCCTTGATGCCCTGGGCCATCACCGGGTGGTTGAGCGGATAGCCCATCAGCCGCAGCGCGATCAGCGAGTAGACCCACGGCGGCTGGATCCCGCCCCAGCCGCCGTCCGCCTCCTGACGCTGCACGATCCACTGCGCGGCCTTGCGCCGGGCCGCCTGCCGGAACGGCTTGAACGGCACCTTGTGGTACTGGTGCAGCACCGCGTCGAGCGCCCGGAAGACCTTGGACCACGGATCGTCGGCGGCGGGCCGGCCCCGCACCGCGGCGCTCGGGCGCAACTCGGCCAGGTCGAACGGCGCGGGCCGCACCGGGCGCATCGAGCTGACGATGGTCAGCGGCACGATGGTCTGCCGGGCCCAGCAGGCGAAGTCGTAGACGTTGAGCGGAAACCACTTGGGCAGGTGGATGATCTCCGGCGGCAACACCGGCAGGTCGTCCCAGGACCACCAGCCGAAGAAGGCCAGCCAGAACCGGGTGAACACCCGGGTGTTGGCGATGCCGCCCCCGTCGCGGATGAAGGCGGCGGCGGCTGCCATGTGCTTGGCGTCCGGGTCGTCGCCGGCCAACTTGAGCGCGACGTACGCCTCGACGGTCACCGAGAGGTCGGCGGGACCGCCGAAGAAGGTCGCCCAGGTGCCGTCCGAGCGCTGGTTCGCGCGGATCCACCGGGCGCCGGCCGCGGTCTGCTCCTCGGTACGGATGCCCAGGAACTCCCGGAAGAGCAGATCCTCCGCGTCCATCGTGACGTTGGTCTCCAGCTCCCCCTTCCACCAGCCCGCATCGTCCTGAAGCTCCATCAGGTGGGCGACGGCCCGGTCCAGCGCGCCTTGGAGCCTGTCGTCGTGGACGTCGCCGATTCCCGGCTGGTCGAGCACTGTCATCTCTTCACAACTCCCGAGTGGTGGTGAAGGCCGCGAGTGAGGTCAGGTCCGTGTAGGTACCTTGCGGGACGTCCAGGGAATCCAGGCAGGCCATCGCCTGCTCCAGGTGCCGGGCCGCCTCGGTCTCGGTACGGGCACGTCCGCCCGCCTCCTCGACCAGGCGGGCGGCCAGGGCCAGTCCCTCCTCGTTGCGCGGTCCCTCGTCCGTGTAGATGCGCGCCAGCTCGCGTCCGGCGGTCGTGTCGCCGGAGAGGGCGGCGACGACCGGGACGGACTTCTTGCGCCGGCGCAGGTCGTTCCAGGCGGGTTTGCCGGTCACCTCGGGTCGCCCCCAGATGCCCAGCAGGTCGTCCACCGCCTGGAAGGCGACGCCGAGGTGATGCCCGAAGCCGTACAGCGCCTGCACGGTGCGCTCGTCGGCGCCCGCGAGGGCCGCCCCGATCGCCGACGAGCAGGCCAGCAGGGCCCCGGTCTTGTTGCCCGCCATGGTCAGGCACTCCTCGACGGTGACGTCGAGTCGGGCCTCGAAGGACAGGTCCTGGGACTGCCCGTCGATCAACCTGGCGGTGGCCTCGGTGAGCAGGCGGGCGGCCCGATCGCCGTCCGCGTCGTCGGCGTCCATCAGGACCTGTTCGGCCAGCACGAGCAGGCCGTCGCCGGCCAGCACGGCCAGACCCGGGCCGAAGACCTTCCACGCGGTGGGCCGATGCCGGCGTTCCTCGTCGCCGTCCATCAGGTCGTCGTGGATCAGCGAGAAGTTGTGCACCAGTTCGACCGCGACGGCGCCGGGCACACCCACCCGGGTGGACGCGCCGACCGCCTCGGCGGAGAGCAGCGCGAGTGCGGGGCGCAGTGCCTTGCCACTGTTGCCGGGCAGCTCGCGACCGGCCTCGTCGGCCCACCCCATGTGGTACGCGGCCACCCGGGCCAGCGGTGGTTCGAGTCGGGCCGTCGCGACCCGCAGCGCGGGGCGACTCGCCTCGCGCGCGCGATCGAGCACGGCGGGGGCGATCGATGCGTCGGCGAGCGTCATAGCGGCGTCGTCCTCTCCGGAATGGCACGGGTTCGGCCGAGATACGGGAGGGCCTCGTGGGCGGCGGAAAGGCCGCTGCGCACGGCACCCTCCATCGTCGCGGGCCATCCGGTGGCGGTCCACGCCCCGGCGAGGGCGAGACCGGGGAGCGCGGTCCGGGGGCCGGGACGAAGCCGGCCCGAACCTGGGGCGGGACGAAAGGTCGCGGCGCGTTCCTTGGTCACCACGAACCGCTCGACCCGGGCATCCCGGGCCGAGGGCAGCACGCGCGCCAGCTCCGGAACGAACCTATCCCGCAGTTGCGCACTCGTCAGGTCGATTTCCCGACCCGCCGCGGACAGCGACACCGCCACGTAGCGGCCCGCCGCCAGACCGTGACCGGCACTGCGGTCGAACATCCACTGCACCGGGCCGCCGATGCCCGCGGCGAGCGGGACGTCCAGCACCGGCCGGTCGTAGACCACGTGCAGGTTCACGATCGGCGAGGTGCCCAGCCCGGCGAGCAGCGTCGGGTCGGCGGGCATGTCGCCCAGCAGCAGGGCGCCCGGGGGCAACAACCTGGCCGCGTCGTAGTGCGGCACCGCCAGCACCACCGCGTCCGCCTCGAAACGTTCGCCGCCCGCCACTATCGAGAAGCCGCCGGCGCCGATGTCGAGCGTGTCCACCCGGGTGCGCAGGTGTGTGCGCACGCCCGCGCGCGCCAGCGCGCGAGTCGCGGCGTCGCCGTGCAGTTCCTGGAGCGGGACCAGGCTCCAGCCGATGTCGGCGCCGTCGTTGCGGTCGAGCACGCCGGTGCGGAAGACCTTGACCGCCATCGCGAGCGACGCCTCGGTCGCGGGCAGGTTGAGCGTGGCGATGCCGATCAGGTCCCACATCGCCTCGCGCTCGCGGGCGGTGACGCCGAAGCGGTCCAGCCAGGCGGCGAAGGTGAGCTCGTCCAGGGCCGGGTCGGCCGGATCCAGCTTGCGCAGGGCGAGCGCGGCGCGGCCCACCCGGGCCCGGCCGGCCATGGTCAACAGCGGGTAGCGGGCCAGCGCGGAGGACAGGTGCAGCGGGGCGGGCAGGGCGGAGCGGCGCAGCCGGGTGCGGGTGCCCCAGGGGGTGCGCACCGGGACGTCCATCCGAGGTTGCAGGTAGACCTTGTCGGCGCTGCCGATCCGCTCCAGGAAGGAGATGTACTCGGTACAGCAGCGCAGGAAGACGTGTTGCCCGTTGTCGAGCCACATGTCGTCACGGCGCAGCGAGAACGTCGCGCCGCCCAGTCTGGGCCGGCCTTCCAGGAGGGTGACCTCGACGCCGGTGTCGGCGGCGGCCAGCGCGGCGGTGATACCCGCCAGACCGCCACCGATCACCACCATGCGTGCGCTCATGCCTTGCTCCGTACCCACGTGATCAATCCCTGTACCGGCCCCTGCGGCCGGCTTGCCGAGCCGGCCCCGGGCCGGTCATCGATCGACGTTCACCGCCTGCGCGCCAGCAGCGAGTGCGCACCGACCGGCAGGCCGGCGAGTGCGCGTGTGGCGATCTCGGCCTTCTCCCAGTTCGGGAGGGAGAGCCGACCTATCAGCACCTGGCCGGGTTCCTCCACGATTCTGGTCAGCAGTCGGCGGTAGATGCCCGCCATCGCACTGGTGCTGGCGGCGCTGCGCCGGTCGAGCAGCGGGAGCAGGGTCAGTCCCCGCTCGAAGAGTTGCTCGGCGCGGGCGCCCTCGAAGCGGACCAGATCCTCGAACGCGGCGCTCTGGGTGAAGCGCCCGTCCTTGTGCCACGCCTCTTCGAGGCCGAACTTGGCCAGGTCCTCGCGCGGCAGGTAGACCCGGCCGTTGTCCTTGTCCTCCTTGATGTCGCGGAGGATGTTGGTGATCTGCAACGCGATGCCGAGGGTGTCCGCGAGGTCGGGCGCGTGCAGCGCGTCGCGCGAGCCGAAGATGCCCAGCGAGAGTCGGCCCACGGTGCCGGCGACGCAGCGACAGTAGACCCGCAGCTCGTCGAAGGTCTCGTACTCGGTCTCGCGCACGTCCATCTCGACGCCGTCGATCAGCTCGTCGAGCGCGGCCAGCGGGATCGGGAATCGGGTCGCGGCGTCGGCGAGCGCGACCGCGACCGGATCCCGATCCGCGCTCAGGTCCTTGAGCTGCTTGCGCATCCGGGCCAGCTCGGCGATCTTGCGATCCGCGGGCAGATCGCCGTCGCCGATGTCGTCGATCTCTCGCGCGAAGGCGTACACGGCGCTGAGCGCGAGGCGCTTGGGCTCGGGCAGCAGCCTGATGCCGTAGTAGAAGTTGCGGGCCTGATTGCGGGTCAGGCGCTCGCAGTACGCATACGAAGCGTCGACGTCCATGGTTCCCCTTTTACCTCTTTCGTACCAGTACGCCGGACAGCTCACGCAGCAGGGTGGCCTTCCGGGGCTTCGCCCGGTGGGCCAGGACGTCGAAACCGGCGTCCTTGATCGCGGCCACGGCCGCTCGTCCACCGGCCACGAACCCGGCGATCGCGAGGCGCTCGCGCCCTCGCAGTGTCCGTGCGAGCGGTGCGCCGCAGCGCAACAACCGCGTCGCGCGGTGTGTCTCGTAGGCGATCAGTCGCCGCACCGCGGGGGTGGCGGTCGGTGCCGCCAGGTCCGCCTCGGTGACGCCGAACCGGTCCAGGTCCTCCTTGGGGAGGTAGATCCGGTCGCGTTCGAGATCCTCGGCGACGTCCTGGAGGTGCTCGACGATCTGCAGCGCGGTGCAGATCTCGTCGGAGCGGGCCACGCGTTCCTCGGTGGCGCGCCCGAAGACGTGCAGCACGAGCCGGCCGACGGGGTTCGCGGACAGCGCGCAGTAGGCGGCGAGTTCGTCGTACGTCGCGTAGCGGCGCACCACCTGGTCCTGCCGGTTGGCCTCGATCAGGCCCAGGAACGGTTCGATCGGCAGGTCGAGTTCGCGCACGCTCGGTTGCAGCCGGCGCAGCACCTCCAGCTCGGGGGTGCCGGTGAACACGCGGCGCAGGTCGCCCTCGAAGGCGTCGAGCTGGGCGACCCGGTCCCCCTCCGCCTCGTCGCCGATGTCGTCCACCAGGCGGGCGAAGCCGTAGACGGCGAGCAGGTGGCGCCGGTGGTCGGGACGCAGGATCCCCATCGCCACGGGAAAGTTCTCGTGGCCGGCCTGGCGCATGACCACGTCCGGGTCGATGACCGAGGCGTCGATGCCCGCCGTGTCCTCGTCGCCGGCGCCGGTTGTGCGCTCTGGACCGCGGGAATCACTCCCCATATCTCTCCCTGGGCCCCCGAAAACATTCCCAACATTACAGTTGGCCAGGAATTCGTGCCGTCCCGGTCGGTCTGACGGTTCAGCTTGCCCGATCGAAGTCGGATCGATCAAGCACCGAGAACACGCGTGTCATAGCTCACCCGGACTTTTCCTTCGCGAAACACTTTTGTTATCACCGCGCGCCTCTCGCGGACCCCCGCCGATCCCCGTACCACTCAGGACGTCCGGCATGCCCGGGCGGTTTCCGGGCACCTGAGGAGGTTTCGTCTCCCGATCCCCTCCCTGCGGAGTAGTACGGAGTTCCGCCTTCCGCATGAGGAGTACGGCGATTATCCGTGCGCAATGGACCAAGTGGGGTCGATAAAGCGAGTGGCCGGCGAAATGTTGATCAACTTTCCGGATTTGCGGAATACCCGGAGGATAGCGGTGCGCGCCGACACGCCGCCGTACACCGAATCGATACCCGAATGCGCGGGCCCGGTCGACCCCGGTCGTCTAACGGTCCACACATCCGGGACTTTGGCCCCTGCTCGGGCCGGCCGCGCGCGGGCACCCTGGGGGGCATGCCGCACGACACGAACCGAGATGCCCGGGCGTCGCAGCAGCTCGCGCCCGCGGACGCGCTGGCCCTGATGGCCTCGGTGCCGATCGGTCGGGTCGTGTTCAGCCTGGCCGCGCTGCCCGCGATCGTGCCGGTGCACTTCCGCTTCGACCGCGGCACGCTCGTCTTCCGGCTGGTCGGCGACGAACGGGTGCGCGCGGCGCTGCACGACTGTGTGTGCGCGTTCGAGGCCGACGCCTACGACCGGCGCGAGCGCAGCGGCTGGACGGTCACCGTCACCGGCCGGGCGCACTGCGTGCCGGACCCGGACGAGGCCGGTCGCCCGGCCCGGGTGCCGCCCCGGGGGAGGGACTCGGGCGAGCCGCGACACTTCTTCCGAATCACCCCGGAGGTGGTCGTCGGGCGCCTGCTCCACGACACCGGGCGACCGCTGCCGGTCTGAGCCGCCGCCCGGGCCGCACCGCGCTTCACCGAGGGTGGTGGCAGGCCACCTCGACCGCGCCGAGCAGCTCGGGCACCGGGCGACGCTCGGCACACACCTCGGTCGCGAACGGGCAGCGCGGGTGGTACCCGCAGCCGGGCGGCGGCGCCGAGGCCGAGGGCACCTCGCCGACGATGCCCGCGCCCAGCGCCGCCGCGCTCGCCCGGCCGGTCCGCTCCGGGTCGGGCACCGGCACGCTCGCGAGCAGCAGCTCCGGATAGGGGTGCCGAGGGCTCGACAACACCCGCTCGGCCGGACCCGACTCGACGATCCGCCCCAGGTACATCACCGCCGCCCGGTCGGCGAGCCGTCGGGCGATGTCGATCTCGTGGGTGATCACCACGATCGCCAGGTCGAGTTCGGTGCGCAGCCGCAACAGCAGGTTGACCACCGTCGCCTTGACGCTCGCGTCCAGACTGGCGGTCGGCTCGTCCAGGACCAGCACCCGCGGGCGCACCAGCAGGGCCCGGGCCAGCACCAGGCGGGCCAGTTCGCCGCCGCTGACCTCGCCGGGCAACCGGTCCAGGTGATCCGGGCTCAGGCCGACCCGCGCCACCATCGCGAGCACCAGCTCGTCCCGCTCGGCCCGGTCGGCGCCCAAGCCGTGCACGCGCAGCGGCTGGTGCAGCGCGTGCCGCAACGTACGACGCCGGTTGAACGCGGCGCGCGGGTTCTGCGTGACGAGTTGGATCAGCCGCCGGTCGGCGGGCGTGCGGTCGGCGGACAACACCCGGCCGGCCACCGCGACCGTGCCCGAGGTCGCGGTGTCCAGGCCCGCGAGCACCCGGGCCACGGTGGTCTTGCCGGAGCCCGACTCGCCGACGACGGCGAGCACCTCGCCGGCCGCGACCGTGAACGAGACGTCCTCGGCGGCGGGCACCACGCGCGGCTCGGCCCGGCGCCGGCCGAACGGGGCGGGCAGCACGAACCGACGGGTCAGGCCGTCCACCGTCAACAACCCGCTCACCGGTCCGCCTCCCGATCCACCCAGTGGCAGCGCACGTCGCTCGCGCCGTGCCGGGCCGAACCGGGCATCCGCTCGCCGCACACCTCCAGCACGTGCGGGCAACGCGGCGCGAACGGGCAACCGGGCAACAGGTTCGCGCCGTCCGCGCTGCCCTCCACCGCCCGCAGCGGCCGGTCCGCGGGCGTGGTCGCGGGCATCGCGGCGATCAGCGCCCGGGTGTAGGGGTGCCGCGGCGCGGCGAAGAGTTCGCGCACCGGCGCCGTCTCCACCAGCCGTCCGCCGTACATCACCCCGACCCGATCACAGATGGTGGACACCACCGCGAGGTCGTGCGAGACGTAGACGACGGCCAGGCCGAGCTTGTCCCGCAGGGTCAACAACAGGCGCAACACCTGCGCCTGCACGGTCGCGTCCAGGGTCGTGGTCGGCTCGTCGGCGAGCAGCAGCGCGGGCTCGTGCGCAAGCACCGCGATCGCGATCACCACCCGCTGGAGCTGGCCGCCGGAGAAACTGCCGGGCAGGTCGCGCGGGCGGTCCAGCACCGGGCCCAGGCCGATCCCGGTCAGCGTCTCGCGCACCTCGACGTCGTCCAGCCGATCGCCCAGGTACCAGCGCAGTTGGCGCAGCACGGGGGTGGTCGGGGCCAGCGAGGTCATCGGCTGCTGCGGTACCAGGGCCAGCCTGCGCCCGCGCACCCGGCGCAGTTCCCGTTCGCGCATCGCGGCCAGGTTCGCGCCCTGGAACTCGATGCCGCCCGTGCGCGTCGCGCCGTCCGGCAGCAGACCCATCAGGGCGGTGCACACGCTGCTCTTGCCGCTGCCGGATTCGCCGACCAGGCCCAGGATCTCGCCGGGCGCCACGTCGAAGGAGACCCCACGCACCGCGGGCACCGGCCCGGCCGGGCCGCGATAGTCGACGTCGAGATCGCGCACCCGCAGCAGCGGCACCTCGCTCGCCTGCGCCATCACACGAACCGCAGGTGTTGCGGGTCGAGCCGGCTGATCCGCAACTTCCTCGGGTCCAGCGGGGACAGTTCGGTGCGCTGGGCCAACGCGAGCTTGGGGTAGACCGGCGGGGTGATCACCGCGTCCTCGGCGAGCAGTCGGTCCACCCGGCCGAGCGCGGCCGCCCGTTCGGCCTGGTCCGAGGTCTGCCAGATGGTGTCGATCAGCTTGTCCACCTCGGGATTGGCGTAGCCGCAGGAGAGCACGTTGGTGGAGCCGGCGGGCGCGAGCGTCAGGTAGTTCGCCGGGCCCGAGGTGAAGCCGGAGGAGAACGTGTTCATCAGCATGTCGTAGTCGCGCGAGAGCCACTTGTTCGACCACGGCCCGCCCGCGAGTTGCTCGATGGTGACGTCGAGGCCGATCTGCTTCCAGCCCGCCACGAGCACCTGGGCGATGTCGCGGATCCCCTGGTTGGTGCCGATGGTCACGGTGAACGAGCGCTTGGTCGTCCTGGCCCGGGCCAACAACGCGCGGGCCTGCTCCAGGTCCGGAGTGGGCGCGAACGGCTTGAGGCCGGCGTCCCAACCGAGTTCGGCGGGTCCGATCGGGCCCTGGCCGATGGTGCCCTCGCCGCCGTAGACCCGTTGCAGCACGCCCTGGCGGTCCATCGACAGCGCGACCGCCTTGCGGAAGTCGGGGTCGGCGAACGGCTCCTTCTTCATCATCACGTAGCTGAGCACGTCCAACGGCGCCTCGGTGAGCACAAGCGCGAGCGACTTGTCCTTGCGGATCGTGTCGAAGGTGGCGAAGGACGGCGCGGTGATCAGGTCGACCTTGCCCTGCCGCAGGCTCAGCACGCGCGTGTTGGCGTCGGCGAACACGGTGTACTGCATGCCGGCGAACGCGGGGCCGGCGCCGCCGGAGTACTGGCCGCCGTGGTAGCGGTCGAAGCGGGAGAGGGTGAAGCTCTGGCCGGCCACGAACTTGTCCAGCCGGTACGGCCCGGTGCCCATCATGGTGTCCTTGCGGGCCACGAAGTCGCGGTGGGTGATCGGCAGGTTGGTCAGATGCGAGCGCAGCAGGCCGTACGGCTTGCTCAACACGATCCGCACGGTGTGCTCGTCGACCTTCTCGAACCGGGAGAGGTAGCCGAGCATGTAGGTGATCCACTCGCTGCCGGCCGCGAGGTCGAGCATGTGCGCCAGGGTGGCCACCACGTCGTCGGCGGTGAACGGGCTGCCGTCGTGCCACAGCACGCCCCTGCGCAGCCGGATCGTCCAGGCCAGCTTGTCCTCGCTGATCTGCGGTTCGCCGTCGGCGAGCAGCGGCACCGAGGCGAGCTCGGCGTCGTAGCCGTACAGGCTTTCCATGATCGGCTCGGCGATCCACCGGGTGATCTCCGAGCCGGAGTCCAGCGGGTTCAGGCTGCTCGGCGCGGACGCGATGCCGATCCGCAGGACGGCGTCCTTGTGCCGATCGGCCGCCCGCTTGGTCCCGGAGGAGCTCGAACACGCGGTGAGCACGCCCACGCCGCCGGCCGCCGCGAGCGCGGCGAAGCCGAGGAAGCCTCGGCGGTTCGGGCCGACTGTGCGCACCGGGGTCACTGGGTCTCCTTGGGAGTGGGGGTTGGCGGGTGAAGGTGCCCGCGAGCGTGCCCGGCGGCGGAGCCGGTCGCGGCGGTGCGCGATCGGCCGGCGCCGGCCGTCTCGCCGAGCAGGTTGAAGCCGAGGATGCCGAGCACCAGCACGGTGCCGGGCAGCGTCGCGTACCACCAGTCGCCGCCGATGAGTTGCCCGCCGGCGTCGGCGATCAGGTTGCCCAGCGTGGCCTGCGGGGGCGCGACGCCCAGGCCGAGGAAGCTCAGGCCCCCCTCGGCGAAGACCGCGATGGCCATCGCCAGCAGGGCCTGGCCCAGCACCGGCGGCCAGACGTTGACGAGCACCTCGCGAAAGAGGATCTCCCGGGTGGGCACCCCCAGACCGCGCAGGTTGGCGACGTAGTCCTCGCGCATCTCCACCACCGTGGCGCCGCGCGCGACCCGGGCGAAGTAGGGCACGAAGCCCAGCGCGATGGCGAACGCGACGCGCGGCCCGTTGCCGACGGTGACCGGACCGAAGTGCATGTCCGCGGTGCCCATCAGGCCGATCAGGAACATCACGAAGACGAACTGCGGCAGCGCCTGCAGGGTCTCCACCGAGCGCATCAGCACGCCGTCGAGGCGACCGCCGTGCCGGTATCCGGCGAGCACACCCAGCGGCATGCCGATGGCGACCGCGAAGCCGATCGAGGTCAGGCAGATCCACAGCGAGGTCCAGGCGCCCTCGGCGGTTCGGGCCAACAGGTCGCGGCCGAGGTGGTCGGTGCCGAAGGGGTGCGCGAGCGAGGGCGCCTCCGGGCCGGGGGTGACCAGCGCGACGGGGTCGCCGTGCAGTCGGCCGACGGTGGCCACCAAGAGGTAGAGCACGACGCAGGTCAGACCGACCCAGCCGGCCACGCCCGGGCGCGGGCGGGCCCTCACGCGGCCCGTCCGAGCTTGTCCCGGGTGACGTCGGCCGCGGTGCGCGGGTCCACGAGTGGGTAGAGCAGGTCGACCACCAGGTTCAGCAGCAGGAAGATCGCCGATGTCGCCACACAGGCGCCGAGCGCGAGCGGGTAGTCCTGGCGCTGGAACGCGGTGACCATCAGTTGGCCGATCCCCGGTATCTGGAACACGTTCTCGATCAACACGGTGCCCGACAGCAGCCCACCGATCAGTACGCCGGCCACGGTCAGCGTCGGCACGAGCGCGCCGCGCAGCGCCACCCGGCGCAGCGTGAGCAACCGTGAGCCGCCCATCGCCCGGGCGAACAGCACGTGGTCGGAGGCCATCGCGTCGGCGAGCCCGCCGCGCAGCGAGCGGGTGAGCATCGCGAAGGTGGCCAGTCCGAGCACGATCGCGGGCAATACGAGCACCTTGAGGTTGGTCGCCGGGTCCTCGGTGAAGGTGACGAAGCCGCCCGCGTTCGGCAGCAGGTCCGGATGGCTGTCGCCGACCACCACGAGCGCGACGACGGCCAGCCAGTAACCCGGCAGGGACATCGCCAGCACGCCGAGCACCCGGGTGCCGTGGTCGAGCACGCCACCTCGGCGCAGCACCGACCAGGTGCCCAGCAGCACGGCTGGGAACACCGCGAACACGAAGGCGAGCAGCCCCAGTTCGAGCGAGATCGGCAGCGCTCGGCCGATCTGCTCGGCGACCGAGGTGCCGTCGTAGAGCGAGGTGCCGAAGTCGCCACGCAGCGCGTCGCCGACGTAGTCGAGGTACTGCGTCACCAGCGGCCGGTCCAGGCCCATCCGGTGCTCGACCGCGGCGCGGGCCACCGGATCGGCCGCGACCTGCGGCGCGAGCTGGTTGACCGGACTCACCGGGGACGCGTGCAGCAGCAGGAACAGGCCGGTCACGACGGCAAACATCACCACGACGACGCCCAGGACGCGCCGCACCAGGTAGTTCGTCATCACTCTCCCGCCGATCCGATGCGCCATCCATTGTCGGACGGCGCATCGGACGGTGGGCCCCCGGGGCATGCGACGGTGGCGGAACCCGCTGTTCCGCCCCCGATCAGGCGGTCTTGCGGAACCGCTCCAGGTCGTTGCCCAGCTCACGCAGTACGGCGCTGTTGATGTCGTACGCGAACAGCACCTCCTGGATCACCAGTTCCTGCTCCTGGGCGTCCCACGGCGCGTTGTTCATCGCCGCGCGGTAGGCGTCCTTCCACACGGTCAGGTCGCCGAGCCCGTCGAAGACGTAGAAGTCGCTGCCCTGGGTGCCGGGCAGGTCGTAGTGCTTGCGCATCTGCTTGGCGATGAACTGGCCGCCGGACATGTCGCCGAGGTAGCGGGTGTAGTGGTGGGCCACGAAGCCGCCGGCCCAGTCGTAGCACTTCTCCCGCATCCGGTCCGCGTAGCGCACGGTGGCCTCGTTCGCGGGCCACTCCTGCTTCCAGTTCTCGCCCGCCAGGAAGAGCAGGTCGGCTTCGAGCACGGCCCGGCGGTCCAGTCGCGCGTCGGCGAACGGGGCGCCGATCGGGTCGTTGCGCATGGTGTCGGCGGCGTCGTCGAGCACGACGTAGGCCCAGTAGTGCTGGGCCACCATCGCGGTGTACGCGTCCCGGGTCAGTTCGCCCTTCATCAGCGCCTCCAGGAAGCCCGAGCCCTCGGCTTCCTGGTGGAAAGCCCACGAGCGCTTGCGCAGCGACTCGGCGAAGGTCGGGGTGGCACCGGCGGTTTCGGCGGTCTCGGTCGTGGTCATGAGGTTTCCCCTAGGTGCGACAAGATCTACCGAACACGCACGAATGGTGCGGACGGTGCGAACTGTGATGGGTCAGGCGGCATCGCCCGTGCGGATTCGACACTTCGCCCAGGGCGCAGCGTCGGCAGCGATTCGGGTCGCCGCCCGTTTCCGCTGGTCCTCGCAGTCTGTGTGGCGCCATGCGGTGCCGTCAATAAGTTACCGACAACTTGTCGGCACGTTGTCGGCAGGGTCACGCTCCGGCCGACTCGGCGTCGGCGGCCGGCACCGGCCGGCCTCGCAAAGCGGGCCGACCGCTCGATCGGGGCCGCCTTTCGGGCACCCCCCGACTGCTTCGCCGGTTCGCCCCGGTCTTAGGATAGCCTCACCTCCAATCATTCCGTACGCAGTCGTACGGTCGGCCCAGGGGAAACAACGTGAGCCCAGCCCGCACCGGACGCCTCGGCGTCACCGCCGTCGCGTCGCTCCTGCTCGCCTGGACGCTCGCCGGCCCGGCGGGTCCCGCGCACGCGACCGGTACCCCGGCGGCGGGCCAAGCCACCCTGACCGCGGCCAAGACCACCGGACTGGACCCGGCGGGCGACGTGGTCAAGCTGGTCGGCAAGGGCTTCGCGCCGGGCGTGCGGCTGTTCATCCTGCCGTGCGACCCCGCCCAGGGCGCGGGCCGCGCGTGCGACATGGGCTCGTTCTCCGGCCCCACCGAGGCGGACGCGACCGGCTCGTTCAGCGCGGACGTCAAGGTCGCCGCCAAGTTCGGCGCGGTCGACTGCCTCAAGACCCGGTGCGCCATCGCCACCTCCAACTCGGCCAACGGCAAGGACCGGACGCAGGAGGTCTACCTGCCGATCGGCTTCACCGGCGAGGCCCCGGGTCTGCCCGCGAGCCCGCCGCCGGCCACCGCCGCACCGCAGGCCGGCGCGCCCGGCGCCGGCGCGCCGCCCGCCGCGGCGCCGAAGACCTCGGCCGCCGCGCCCGCCGCGCCGAGCAACGACGGCGCAATGGCCGAGAAGACCGACGACGACGACAACACCGGCCTGATCATCGGGCTGGTCGCCGCGGTCGTGGTGCTCCTGGTGATCGTCGGCGGCGTGCTGGTCAAGCGCCGCCGCCCGAGCGCCTGACCCGCGGCCTCCCCCGATCCACCGAGCTCCTTCCAGCTTCCGGAGTCCCCACATGCACAAGTCCCGTACCGCCGCGGCGCTCGCCGCCACGGCCATCGCCGGCCTCGGCCTCACCGCCCTCGCCGCCGCCCCCGCCTCGGCCGCCGACGCGCCGACGATCGCCCTGTCCAAGTCGACCGGCCTGGCCGCCGGCGGCGAGGAGATCACCGTCACCGGCAAGGGCTTCAAGCCGGGCAAGGGCGTGTACATCGCGCAGACCGTGGCCAAGCCCGGCGGCGTGCCGACCCAGTACGGCAACGCCGGCTACGTCCCGCAGGTCGGCCCGGACGGCACCTTCTCGGTCAAGATCAAGCCCACCCAGAGCTTCGAGGGCAAGGACAAGAAGAAGGTCGACTGCGCCACCACCGCGTGCTTCGTGGCCACCTTCAACGACCACACCGACATCGCCAACCGCGACCAGGACGTGTGGGTCCCGGTGGCCTTCGGCGCCGCCGCACCGGCCGCCGCGACCCCGCAGACCGGTGCCACCACCGAGGCCGGCGAGCCGAAGTTGCCGAAGACCGGCTCCTCGACCACGCAGCTCGGGTATGTGGGTGCGGGCATGCTGGTGATCGGCGTGGGCGCGGTCGCCGCGTCCCGTCGGCGCCGCGACGACGCGCGCGCCTGATCACCTCGGCCATCCCACCCCTATCGCCGGAGGCGACCCGCATGAGCGAGGCGACCGTCAACCCGTTCGGAGCGGACGCGATCACCGCCGTCTGCAAGCACATGAACGACGACCACCCCGAGGACTGCCTGCTGATCTCGCGCGGTCTGGGCGGGCAGCCGCAGGCCACCTCGGCCACCATGACCGGCCTGGACGGCGACGCGGCGTACTACTCGGCGATCGTGGCCGGCGAGCCGATCGCGGTACGGGTGCCGTGGAGTCGCTCGATCACCGAACGGCGGGACGTGCGGATCGAGGTCGTCACGCAGTACAACGACGCCTGCAAGGCGCTGGGCCTGCCGGCCCGCGGCGAGGGCGAGCACTGAGCCGCGAGTCTCGGCGAGCCCCGACGCGCGGGGAACCGAGGCGCCGGCCGGCCCGACCACCTACAGGTCGGCCCGATCGTTTGTAACAAGCGTCACGCCGACGGCCCGGGAGGACTTCCTCCCGGGCCGTCGGCGTTGTGCATCCGGTGTGTGCGGCAGCGTGGGGGCCGGGAAAAATAACCTGCGGGCTGCACTTGTACAAAAAGATATAGTGAGCTTCGCTCAGTATCAGGCTCCGCCCGCTTCCCCCAAAACGAAGGCCGTCTGCCGTATGCCGCCCATATCCGCATCCCGCCTCAGTCAGAAGGTCGTGGTCGGCGCCGTCTTCGTCGCCGCGATGTTCGTCAACATCCTCGACATCACCATCATCAACGTCGCGCTCCCCGCGATCGGTCGCGACCTCGGCGCCTCCCAGGCGAGCCTGGCCACGGTCGCGGTGGGCTACCTGGTCAGCCTCGCGGTGTTCATCCCCGCGTCCGGCTGGCTGGGCGACCGCTTCGGCACCAAGCGGATCTTCCTGATCGCCCTGGCCCTGTTCACCGGCGCCTCCGCACTGTGCGGACTGGCCCAGAGCATCGACCAACTGGTGCTGTTCCGGATCCTCCAGGGCGCGGGCGGCGGCATGCTGACCCCGGTCGGCATGGCGATGATGTTCCGGGTCTTCCCGCCCGAGGAGCGGGTGCGCGCGTCCCGCATCCTGATGGTCCCCACCGCGCTGGCCCCCGCGCTCGGTCCGGTGCTCGGCGGCCTGCTCGTGGACAGGGCGTCCTGGCACTGGGTCTTCTACATCAACCTGCCGGTGGGTGTGGCCGCGTTCGTGTTCGGCCTGACCTTCCTGGAGGAGTACCGAAACCCCAAGGCCGGTCGCTTCGACCTGCCCGGCTTCGTGCTCTCCGGGGCCGGCTTCGCACTGCTGATGTACGCGCTGAGCGAGGGCGCGACCAAGGGTTGGGGCTCGCCGATCATCCTGTCCACCGGGATCGTCGGCCTGATCCTGTGCATCACCATGGTCTTCGTCGAACTGCGGGTCAAGGAGCCGATGTTGCACCTGCGGCTGCTGCGCGACCGGCTGTTCGTCAGCACCAACGTGGTGTCGATGGTCAACTCCGCCGCGTTCCTGGGTGTGCTGTACGTCTTCCCGCTGATGCAACAGCAGGCGTTCGGCAAGTCCGCCCTGGAGACCGGTCTGCTCACCTTCCCGGAGGCGTTCGGTGTGGTGATCGCCACGCAGTGGGTCTCCCGGCTGTACCCGGTGGTCGGACCGCGTCGGCTGATGGCGGGCGGCCTGCTCGGCATCGGCGCGTGTGCGGCGCTGCTCGCCCTGGTCGACGGCGACACCTCGGCCGCGCTGATCGTGGTGCTGATGTTCTGCACGGGTGCGTCGATGGCGCACGTGATGATCCCGATGCAGGCGGCGGCGTTCGCCCGGACCGCGCCGGCCGACAACGGTCGCGCCTCGACCATCTTCAACGTGCAGCGCCAGCTCGGCTCGGCCCTGGGCGTCGCGCTCCTGGCCAGTGTGCTCGCCGGAATCGGCACCATGACGACGCACTCCGGCGGCGCGCCGAGCCCGAACCTGCACGCGTACCACGTGGCCTTCCTGGTCGCCGCGGGCCTGGCGGTCCTCGGCGCGATCGCCGCCCTGACCATCCGCGACGGGGACGCCGCGTCCACCCTGCGCAAGAAGACCGAGATCGTTCCCGCCAGGACGCCGGCCGTCGAGAAGGCGACGGTCTGACCCGGCCGATCGTGGGCCGGCGGCCGGCCGCGCGTCCGCGCGTCCGCGTGGACGCACGGCCGGACCGGCCGGGCTGTACCCGGGTCAGGCCCGAAAGCGCCACGAGACGTGGGCGGAGCGCCGCCGCATCGAATCGCGGCGCTCGGGCTCGTCCACCGTGCGCGTGCTCGGCACGAGGTGCTCGCGGACCTCGCCGCGCGGGACCACCAGCGCCCGCACGGCGGGCTGTTCGCGCGGGTCGAGCCAGCGGTGCGTGGCGAAGACCTCGGTGCGGCCCTCGGTGTCCAGCCAGTTCGGCACCCCCGGGTCCAGCGCGCCGATCACCACCCGGATCAGCCCGTCCGGGTCGGCCTCGGCCTGCACGTGGTTGAGCGAGGTCTGCCGGTTGGCGAAGTCGAGCGACTCGAACCAACCGGGGCTGTACAGCTGGAGATCCCACTGCGCGGAGACGCGGGGGTCGGTCTCCACGATCAGCACCTGATCGTCCCTCAGCCGCACCCGGGCGAAGCCGTAGACGACCTCCTTGACCCCGCCGGCCACCGTGGCCGGGGTGCTGAACGTGTTCACCGGCTGCCGGTCGCCGGTGGTGCGCACCCAGTCGTTCCACACCTCGATCGAGTTCTCCACCGATGTCGCGGCGCCCTCCAGCATGCCCGCGACCCGCTCCGGGGTCACCCGCGCGGCCGGTCGTCCCTGGGTGTCCAGGCGTTCCAGGGCCAGCATGGCCGGTTGTTCCGGCTTCCAGTCGAAGTAGTAGTCGCGTACGTGCAGGACCCTGGCCTCCGGCGTCAGCCGGACCCAGTTCCCGGGTTGCTCGACGGCGCTGAGGATGATCTCGACGGTGTCGCCGGGGCCGACGCCCAGCGCGGTCGAGGAGGTCTCCGCGACGATGTCGGTCCGGCCGGAGTGCATGTCCCCCGGCTTGACCTGGAGGACGAACTTCTCGCACGCGTTCATGGTCACGGTGAGCCGGTACACGCCGTCCCCGGCGATCGGCGCACGGCGGGCGTTCTGGTCCACGTTGGGCCCGCCCCAGCGGTACGCCAGGTCGTTGTGGGTGAAGAAAGCCGGGTTCTGCGGATCGGTCGCGGCGAGTTGGTAGGTCAGCCAGCAGGCGACCTGGTTGGCCAGATGCCGGATGCCCTCGGCCCGGTCGGCGTCGGTGGCGCCGGGGAAGTCGGCCTCCAGGATGCGATCGCCGAGCGCGGCCATGCGCTCGCAATAGGCACGCCACGCGGTGCCGTCGACGACGTCGTGCGCCGGGTCGGACCGGCCGGGTTCGTTCACGCGGAGTTCGTTCGACTGCACGTCAGATCTCTTCCGTCGGGACCAGGAACCGCTTCTGATAGTCCGTCAGCCGAGATCGTACGTCCTCCCGACGCAATCCGAGGTCCTCGAACGCGTAGTTGTGCCGACCGTGCCTGCCCTGCGGGCGCTCGGCCAGGTGCGCACGCATCGCGTCCTCGGCCTCGCCGGTGAGGTCGAGACCGAAGGTGGTGTACAACTCGCGTACCACCGCGAGCGGATCGCGCATGAAGTCGGCGTAGGCCGAGTCGTGCCAGTCGCCCTCCGCGACGCGGCCCGCATCGCGGAACGCGGTCAGTCGGTCGTAGGCGGTGCACCACAGGTCGCTCTGGGTGCGGGCGACGTCGCGGATGTCGGACGGATTGCCGTACGCGTGGTGAATCGTGGCGATCAGGCTGCTCAGCGACGCGAGCACGGTGAGCGGGTCGCGATGGGTCACCGCCAGCCGCGCGTCGGGGTAGACGTCGACCAGCGCGTCCAGCGTGAGCAGGTGCGCGGGCGACTTGAGCACCCAGCGGGTCCGCCCCGGCGTGCGCCGCTGGAGGATCTGCAGCACCAGCCGGTGGTAGGCGTACGCGGGCCGCATGTCGCACTCGGCCAACCACGCGGCGTAGGAGGGAATCGCGAACTGCCCGGTGAAGTCCTCGGACCGGAACGCGAGCGCGTGGGCGCTGATGCACTCCTTGGGCAGCGTGCCGCTCTTCTCGTGGATCGCGTCCATGGCCGGCACCGCGCCGGTGATGAAGCGGATCTCGCGCTCGGCGAGCCCGATCCGCGGGTCGGTGTCCCGGGTCGCCGGCTCCGGCGGCGGCACCGGGCGCAGGAACTCCCAGGTGGTCGGCACCCGGTTCGCCGGATCCCGGGCCAGCAGCGCGTGCAGGATCGAGGTGCCGGTACGCGGGCCGCCGGTGACGAAGATCGGCCGGTGGATCGGCTCGTCGAGCACGCCGGGGTCCTCCCGTACGTAACGGGCGATCTGCAGTCGCACCTCCAGCAGCCGGGACACCCAGGTGTGGGCCCACCAGCGGCCGACCCGGTCCAGGTTCGCCTCGTGCTCCAGCGCGTACAGCAGCCGGTCCAGCCCCTCGCGAAAGCCCGGGTCGTCCTGATCCGGTCCGCTCAGGCCGGTCCTGGCCCGCGCCTCGCCGAGCAACACGTCGGCGGTGAACGGCCGATCCAGGTCGTCGGTGAGCGGCGGGATGTCGCCGGCGGCGAGGGTCTCGGTCCAGGCGGCGCGCTGCGGTGGTGTCCAGGGCATGACTGGGCGTCTCCCTCATCCTCGGTTCACGGTCGGACGCCGAGTCGGCGCGACCTCGCCGCAGATTAGCTCTTTGTGAAGGTAAATCTGAAGAGCCGTCAGATACTTGTCCGCAGGTCGTCGCGCGGACGGTCGACGAGGTCCGTCACGGGACCCGACGATCGTGGCCGGGCGGCGGCCCGGATCCGGGGCGCGGGACGGCGCCCCGTACGGTACGAATCCTGTGGATCGATGTGGATGGAGAGTCGTGAGCGAGCGCAACGTGGTCTGGCACGAGGGCGGAGTGACGCGCGAGCAGCGTCCGGCGCCCGGAGCGACGATCTGGTTCACCGGCCTGTCCGGCTCGGGCAAGTCGACGGTCGCGGTGATCGCCGAGCGGCTTCTGGTCGAGCGCGGGATCACCGCGTACCGGCTGGACGGCGACAACGTGCGGCTCGGGCTGAACGGCGACCTGGGCTTCGGTGCCGAGGACCGCACCGAGAACATCCGTCGGGTCGGCGAGGTGGCCCGGCTGTTCGCCGACGCGGGCGTGATCGCGATCGTCCCGGTGATCAGCCCGTACCGCGCGGATCGAGACCGGGTCCGCGCCCTGCACGCCCGGGACGGTCTGCCGTTCCTGGAGGTGTTCGTGGACACCCCGATCGAGGAGTGCGAACGCCGCGACCCCAAGGGCCTGTACGCCAAGGCCCGGCGCGGCGAGATCGGCGACTTCACCGGCATCTCGGCCCCGTACGAGGCCCCGGAGAAGCCGGAACTGCGACTGACCCCGGCGGACGGCGACCCGGAGCAACAGGCGGAACGGCTGCTGGCGCTCCTGGAGACGCTGGTCGCGGGCTGAAGGGTGCCGTCGGACCGGCCCGACGGTAGGTGACGTGCCGTCAGGGCCCGGGTATCCCCCTCGGATACGGCGCCTTCGCCCCGAGCAGCCA
>NZ_JBHZAV010000045.1:0-62836 GCF_042754445.1 Embleya sp. NPDC059213 | reverse complement strand
GCCACTCAGCCCCGCCGGCGCTTGAGGCGAACCCAGCCCGGCCGGCGCTTGAGGCAAATCAGCCCCGCCGGCGCATGAGGCGAACCCAGCCCGGCCGGCGCATGAGGCCACCCAGCCCCGCCGGCGCTTGAGGCGAAACAGCCCGGCCGGCGCATGAGGCCAAAAAGCCCCGCCGGCGCTTGAGGCGAACCCAGCCCGGCCGGCGCATGAGGCCAACGAGGCCAACGAGGCCAACGAGGCCGGCGACGCTAGGCCCTCGCCCCCGGCCCACCGGGCGTAACAACCTTGTACCCCACGGGAACCTGCGCATCGGGCCGCCGCAAATACAACGGCTCGGGAGCCAACAACGCACCGCCCCCCACCAACCGCCCCACCGCGAACGCCGCCAGCGCCGCCGCGTCCGGATGCTCCGGCAACCGCGCGTCGGCAAAGGCCGAGGCATACAGCGCAGCCCCCGCCCCCACCGCCGGCAACCCCCTGACCTCCTCGGCCAACTCGCCCGGACGATCCACCGCCGGCCCCTCCACCCGCGCGCCCGCCTCGTCGTACCGCGCCCAGTAGACCTCCTTGCGCCGCGCGTCGGTCGCCGCCACGAACGGCCCGTCGACGGTGCCGTCCCGGCCCGCCGCGTACGCGAGCGCGTCGAGGGTGCACACCCCGTGCACGGGGATGCCGAGCGCGTCGCCCAGCGCGAGCGCGGTCACGATGCCGACCCGCAGGCCGGTGTACGGCCCCGGCCCGACGCCGACCGCGATGTCGGTGAGCTCGGCGCGGGTGCGACCCGCCACCCGCAGCACGTCGACGATGCCGGGCGCGAGCAGTTCGCCCTGGCGACGTGCGTCGACCCGGGTGGAACCGGCAAGCACGCCGGAATCGTCGTGGAGGGCGACCGTAACGGCCGGGGTCGCGGTGTCGAAGGCGAGCAGCAGCACCGCACCAGGCTACCGACCGCAAGCGGTGCCTCCGCCCGTCGGCACCCACGCGATACGAAAACTGCACCCGGCTCCAACGCGCGGACGGCACCTGCCGGCACCATGGAGGCCACCACACGGCGGAAGAGGGACCCAAGGCAATGGCGAAGCGGCTCAACCCGGGCGTGGCCGTCGCGGGCATCACCATCGCCGCACTGGTCGGCGTCGGATTCCTCGCGGCGCAGGCCGCGAACTCGGCGCCGGACAACCGGGGGATAGCGCGCACCAGCACCCCGACGCCGTCCGCCGTATCCGGCGCACCCGTGCCCCCGGTCTACGTCCCGCCGCCCGTGCCCACCGGCTCCGGCACCGGCAAGCGAGTCGTCTACTCGGTCAAGGCCGGCCACGTCTGGCTGGTCGACGAGGCCGAGCGCACGCTGCGCGAGTACCGGGTCGCGAACGCGCCGGTCAAGCCGCAACCGGGCACCTACCAGGTCACCCAGAAGAAGGAAGAGGCGCAGCCCGGCAGCGACGGCCTGCGGATCACCCACTCCGTGCGCTTCGGGGCGGTACAGGGCGTCCCCCTGGGTTTCGCCGCCACCGACACCCCACTGGACCAGATCGACGCCGGCAACAAGCCCGCCCCCTCCACCAGTGGCACCCCCCGCCCGCGCACCTCCACCCCGGCCGGCAAGCAGAGCGCGGGCGTGCGGTCCGGCACGGAGGACGGCGCCGCCCTGTGGGCCTTCGCCCCGGTCGGCACGCCGGTCATCGTGGTGCCCTGACCCACCTGCGGTCCGAATCCGTCACGTCACGCCACGCCCACCGTCGCCCCATTCAGCGGCCATTTCGGGACATTGCCCACATATCATCAGGACGATGATCCCTCCGGTCACGCCCGCCCCATCAACCACACGCGGCGACCGACCGGACGGGCCCGTCAGGGCAATGGCACCGAGGAAATGGTGGCGGCGTGGCGCACGACTCCTCCGGCCCGAGCGGTCCCGGCGACGTCCAGGGCCCGACTCCCCGGCGCAGGCTGTTCGACTATCCGCGCGGCAATCGGCACGGACTCCGGCGCTGGCTGCCCTCGTTCAAGCACCTGCTGACCTTCGTCCTGCTGGTGCTCTCCGGTCTGTTCGCCGCCGTCGGCCTGGTCTACGCGGTCACCCCGGTCCCGCACACCGTCAACGCCCAGGCCCGCCAGCAGAGCAACGTCTGGTACTGGAGCGACGGCACCGAGATCACCCGCACCGGCACCACCAACCGGCAGACCGTGCCACTGTCGGAGATCCCGCTCGACGTGCAACGGGCGGTACTCGCCGCCGAGGACCGCTCCTTCTACAGCAACTCCGGCGTCTCGATCACCGGCACCGTGCGCGCCCTGCTGCGCAACGCGGCCGGCGGCGGAGGCGGGCTCCAGGGCGGTTCGACGATCACCCAGCAGTACGTCAAGAACGTCTACCTCACCCAGGAGCAGACGCTGGCCCGCAAGTTCAAGGAGGCGATCATCTCGGTCAAGCTCGATCGCACCGTCTCCAAGGACGACATTCTCAGCGGGTATCTCAACAGCGTGTACTTCGGCCGCGGCGCGTACGGGATCCAGGCGGCGGCGCAGGCGTACTACGGCGTCGACGTCGGGCAACTCACCGTCGAGCAGGGCGCCTACCTCGCGGTGTTGTTGAACGCGCCCAGCGCCAACGACGTGCGCAACACCACCGACGCGGGCCGCCGGCGGGTGCTCGCGCGCTGGAACTACGTGCTGGACGGCATGGTCAAGGAGAAGTGGCTCACCCCCGAGCAACGCGCCGGCATGGTCTTCCCCGAACCGCTCGACCCACGTCCGGCGGCCAACCTGGCCGGTGTGAACGGCTACCTGGTGGAGATGGCCAAGCGATATCTGCTCGACCACAAGGTGGTCGACGAGGACCGACTCGACGCCGGCGGCTACGCGATCACCACCACGTTCGACAAGCGCAAAACCGAGGCGCTCCAGCAGACCGTCCAGGACCAACTCGCCCAGTCGCTGGACCCGGCGAAGCGCTCGGCCGACGTCGGCGTCCGGGTCGCCGCCGCGTCCGTGGAACCGGGTACCGGGCGGATCGTCGCGATCTACGGCGGACCGAACTACGTGAAGCAGTTCGTCAACGACGCCACCCGCCGCGACGTGCAGGTCGGCTCCACCTTCAAGCCGTTCGTGCTCGCGGCCGGACTGCGCGACGGGGTGCAGGACGGGGACGGCGGGCGCGACCGGATCAGCACGCGCACGCGGTACAACGGCAACGACAACGTGGTGATCCGCTACCCGAACGGCAAGCCGGTGCTCCAGGACGGCGTGCCGTGGCAACCCGGCAACGAGGACGGCGTCAGCTACGGGCAGATCGACCTGGCCCGGGCGATGGACAAGTCGGTGAACACCGTCTACACCCAACTCGGCATGGACGCGGGCCCCGACCGGGTGGTGCGGGCCGCGGTGGACGCCGGGCTGCCCGCGAGCACGCCGGGCCTGCAACCGGTGCCCTCCGTCTCGCTGGGCACCTCCACCCCCAGCGCGCTGGACATGGCCTCGGCGTACGCCACCTTCGCGGCCGAGGGCAAGGCGCGCGACAACTATCCGGTGGAGAAGCTGACCCGCTCGGGCAATTCCGTCGACCTGCCCGACCACAACACGAAGGGCGGCTTCGACGACCAGCAGGCGCACGCCGTCACCCAGGTCCTGCGCGGTGTCGTGGACGACGGCACCGGTTTTCGCGCACAGGCGCTGAACCGGCCGGCGGCGGGCAAGACCGGTACCACCGACGACAACCGCTCGGCCTGGTTCGTCGGGTACACGCCGGACCTGGCCACCTCGATGGGGATGTTCCGCGAGGACCCGGACACCCATGCGTTCCTGTCCATGTCCGGGGTCGCCGGGCTGCCCCGGGTGGACGGCGGCAACCTGCCGACCCGGATGTGGACCACGTACATGCGGGCCGCGCTCGCCGGGCAGCCGGTCGCCGAATTCCCGGAGGACACCTCGGGCGGCCTCGGCGGGCCGGACACCAGCCTGGTGCCGCCGGACACCTCCACCACGACCCCCAGCGCCCCGGCCACCGCGAGCGGCAGCCCGCCCGCCGGCGGCGACACCGGCACCACCGCGCCGCCCACCGCTCCCCCGGCGACCGGCACCCGCGCACCGGCCACGTCGGTCGGGCCGACCGGCTCCGGCGGCGGAGCGAGCACCCGCCCGCCCAGTCGGGCCCCGAACTCGCCCAACGTCCCGAACACACCCGGATCGCAGACGACCGCCGCGCCCTGACCCGCCGGCCGTCAGCCGGCCAGCGCGTCCAGGGCGACGCCCGCCCAGCGCGCGCCGATCCCGGTCACCGCGATCGTGCGCACCTCGTCGCCGGCGAAGTCGGTCGGGCTCTCCGCGAGCGCGTCCGCGCCGACCGGGTCGCGCGCGATGGCGATCTCCAGCCGATCCTCGGTCAGTTCCTCGACCATGCCCTCGCCCCACTCGACCACGGTCACCGACTCCTCCAGCGAGGCGTCCAGATCCAGGCCGTCGATCTCGGCCGTGACGTCCGCCGAGCCGCCGAGCCGGTAGGCGTCGACGTGCACCAGCGCCGGCCCACCGACCTCGGACGGATGTACCCGGGCGATCACGAACGTCGGCGAGGTCACCGCGCCGCGCACGCCGAGGCCCACCCCGATGCCCTGGGTCAACGTCGTCTTGCCCGCGCCGAGCCCACCGGACAGCACGATCAGGTCGCCGGCCCGCAGCAGCTTGGCCAAGCGGGCGCCGAGCGCACGCGTGTCCGCGCCGCCGGCGACCGTCACGGTCACACTTCGCACCACTTCAGCACTCCCAGCACACCGAACTCACGGGCCCGAACCGCCTCGGGTCCGCCCTCCCCGGGCCCGGCCCCGGTTGTGCCCGGGGTCGCGACTCGGGGTCACTGCTCGGGATCACTGTCCATCAGGATCCCGGTCTTCGTCGATTCCGACCTATGCGGACGATTCGCCGCGTGGATGCCGCTCGGATCGCCCCGCGCGCCGTTTCGGCGCGGTCGCGGTGCGCGCGAGAAGCTCGCGCAGCGCCGCGTTGACCACCTCCGGGTGTTCCAGCAGGGTCAGGTGTCCCGACTGCGGTACGACCAGCAATTCGGCGCCGGGCAGCGCCTCCTTGATCGCCTCGCTGTGCGAGGCCGGCGCTATCAGGTCCCCCTCGCCGGCCACCACGAGCGTGGGCACGTGCGCCAGCGCGGGCAGCGCGGCCAACTTGTCGTGCGCCTCGAAGGCCGGGAAGAACTCGGCGATCACGTCGATCGGGGTGCCGGAGATCATCCGGTCGGTGAAGCGCACCAGGGTCGGGTCCACCTCGGAGTCGAACGCGTACCGCTCGGTGAACAGGTAGACCAGGTCCCGGGCGGCCCGCCGGCCCGCCTCCACCAGCGCGGCCCGACGGCCGAGCGTGCGCAACACCCCCGGCGCGATCCGGTGCACCAGCCGGGCGCCGGCCGCGGGGATGCCCAGCGTGACGGTCGCCCAGCGGCCCGCCGAGGTGTTCATCAGCGCGACGCCGATCACCCGGTCCCCGAACAACTCGGGGTGTTGATCGGCCAGCGCCATGATGGTCATCCCACCCATCGAGTGGCCGAGCAGCACCAGCGGCCCCTCGGGGGCCAGTTCGGTCAGCACCGTGTACAGGTCCGCGCCGAGGTGGTCGATCGTCGAACTCTCCGGCGCGGCCCGACCGGAGCGGCCGTGGCTGCGCTGGTCGTACAGGACCAGGCGGTAGTCCTCGCGCAGTTCGGCCCGCTGGTAGTGCCAGCAGTCCATGTCCAGGCAGTAGCCGTGGCAGAGCACCACGGTCACCGCCGCGTCGCGTTTGCCGTCCACTTCCGCGTACAGCTCGACGCCGTCGCCGGCGATGACGGTGTGGGGTTCGCCGCGCAGCGTGCCGAACTCGGCGAGCGCGTCCAGTTGGGCCTCGGTGCGCCGGCGGAACGCCCGCCCGACGGTCATGCGTTCGATCGCCACGCCCGCGGCGGCACCGGCCGCGAGCACGCCGACCGCGGCGCCCAGGATGCCGGCCCGACGACCGAGTGCCCGGCCGCCGCCGGAGCCGACCGGTACCGGGGTGGTCACGGCGCGGCCGTCCCGTCGGCGGCGACCCCACCGACCGTCGTCCCCTCGACCGCCGTCCCCTCGACCGCCGTTTCGCCGACCGTCGTTCCGCTGTAGACGCGAGGCACCCGCACACCGATCCGGGTGACGATCTCGTAGCTGATCGTGTCGATCGCCCGGGCCCAGTCCTCGGCGGTGGGCTCGCCGCGATCGCCCGGGCCGAACAGGATCGCCTCGTCGCCCGCGGCGGCGTGGTCGTCACCGAGGTCGACCACGAACTGGTCCATCGCGACCCGGCCCACGATGGTGCGTCGACGGCCGGCCACCAGGACCGGGCCGACGTTGCTCGCGTGCCTGGGGATGCCGTCCGCGTAGCCGGTGGGCACCAGCGCGAGCGTGGTGTCCCGGGGCGCGGTCCACGCATGCCCGTAGGACACGCCGTGCCCGGCCGGCACCCGCTTGACCCCGGCCAGGCTCGCCGTCAGCGTCATCGCGGGGCGCAGCCCGAAGTCG
This sequence comes from Embleya sp. NPDC059213, assembly GCF_042754445.1. Taxonomy (NCBI): domain Bacteria; kingdom Bacillati; phylum Actinomycetota; class Actinomycetes; order Kitasatosporales; family Streptomycetaceae; genus Embleya; species Embleya sp. NPDC059213. The sequence goes on along the minus strand of NZ_JBHZAV010000045.1, from coordinate 56,300 downwards.
GCGGGGCCGCCGACCTGCGGCACGGGCGAGAGGCCGTAGCTGACCAGGCCCACCCGGACCAGGTCGAAGTGCGCCTGCGGCAGGAGCAGGGTCGCGGGCGAGTTGGCCATGTGCCGCACCTCGGGGGTGACCCCGCAGCCCTCGGCGTGCGCCGCCATCGCGGTGAACTCGGCGAGCTGGGCGGGCACCGAGGGGTGCCCGGGCTCGTCCGCGCAGGCGAAGTGCGACCACAGGCCGACCACCTCGACGGCCCCGTCGGCCTGTGCCTTGAGCCCGGCGTCCACCAGGGCCGGCCAGTCGGCGGGCGTGCAGCCGTTGCGTCCCAGGCCGGTGTCGGCCTTGAGGTGCACGCGCGCGGTCCGGCCGGCCGCGCGGGCGGCGGCCACCACCTCGCGCAGCGCCCAGAGCCCGCTCACCGAGATGTCCACATCCGCGCGCACCGCGTCCTCGAACGCGTCCCCGGGGGCCCACAACCAGGTGAGCACCCGGCCGGTGTCGCCCGCCGCGCGCAGGGCGAGCGCCTCCTCGACCACCGCGGTGCCCAGCCACGTGGCGCCGGCCTCGCGGGCCGCTCGCGCGCACGGGATCATGCCGTGTCCGTAGGCGTCCGACTTGACCACGGTCATCACCGCCGCCGAGCCCACTCGCGCGCGCACGGCCGTGATGTTGTCCCGAATCGCATCGAGATCGATCCGCGCCTGGGCACGCATGTTGCTGGTGGTCCTTCCGACGACGGTCAGCGACGAGAGTGGGGACCCCGGTCCCGGACGGATCCGGGTCCGGGCATCCCGGAACTCAAGACTCCCAGTGTGGCAGGCTCGTGCCGGGACGGCGTCCCCGTCACGTGCCTGTGACGTCCGCCCACACCGCGGGCAGCACCCGAATCAGGTCCGGCGCGGTCACCGGACCCGGCAGCGCACGGGCGGCCAGACCGTGCAGGTAGGCGGCCACCGAACCGGCGTCCAGCGCGTCCAGGCCCGCCGCGAGCAGCGCGCCGGCGAGCCCGGAGAGCACATCGCCGCTGCCCGCGGTGGCCAGCCACGGCGTGCCGGTGGGATTGATCCTGGCCCGGCCGTCGGGCGCGGCGATCACCGTCGTGGTGCCCTTGAGCAGCACGACGCAGTCGTAGAGCCCGGCCAGCCGGCGCGCGTGTTCCAGCCGCTCGGCCTCGATCCGCTCGCGGGTCGCCTCGATGCCGGCGGCGGCGAACAGCCGTACCGCCTCGCCCGCGTGCGGGGTCAGCAGCACGGGGGCGGACCAGGTGCCGGGCGGGGTCCGGGCGAGCAGGGTCAGTCCGTCCGCGTCCACCAGTACGGGCACCCGCGAGCGCAGCGCACTGGTCCAGCGCGCCCGGGCATCCGGGTCGGTGTCCAGCCCCGGGCCCACCACCCAGGCCTGCACCCGACCAGCATCGGCGGGCGCCGACACGCCGGCCAGCGTCTCCGGCCAGGCCGCGAGCACCGGGTCCACCACGTCGGCGGGGCCGGCGAACCGGACCGCGCCCACACCGCCGCGCACGGCCGCGCCGACCACGAGCACCGCCGCGCCGGGATATCTGGGCGAGCCGGCGACCACGCCGAGCACCCCGCGCGAGTACTTGTCGCTCTCGGCCGAGGGCGCGGGCAACAGCCGGGCCACGTCCGCGTGTTGCAGGACGGTCAGGTTCGGATCGGGCAGCTTCGGATCGAGTCCGATGTCGACCAGCCGGCACACCCCGGCGTGGGTCGCACCGGGGTCGACCAGCAGGCCGGGCTTGTACGTGCCGAAGGTGACCGTCACATCGGCGCGCACCGCGGCACCCTCGACCCGCCCGGTGTCCGCGTCCACCCCGCTGGGCACGTCGACCGCGACCACGATCGCGTCCCGTACCCGTGCGAGCAGTTCGGGAGCGGGCGCGCGCAGCGCGCCGCGCCCGCCGATCCCGACGATCCCGTCGAGCACCAGGTCGGCCCGCCCGAGCAGGTCCGGGTCGATCCGGGCCGGCTCGCGGGCGTCCCACACCCGGGCGCCGGCCCGCCGTGCCGCGGCCAGGCCGCCGGGGTGGGCCCGCTCCGGCGCGAGCAGCAGCGCGTCCACTCTGGCCCCGCGTCGGGCCAGCAGGGCGCCCGCGTACAGGGTGTCCCCGCCGTTGTCGCCGCTGCCCACGAGCAACACGACGCGCGCGCCGTAGACCCGGCCGAGCAGTCGTACGCACGTGTTCGCCAGGCCCGCCGCGGCCCGGCGCATCAGCGTGCCCTCGGGCAGCGCGGCCAACAGCGCGGCCTCCGCGGTTCGTACCTGTGCGACTTCGTGCGCGGCCCGCATCCGACGCCCCCTCAGCCCTCGGCGATCACGACAGCGGAAGCAATGCCCGCGTCGTGGCTGAGCGACACATGCCAGTGCTGCACGCCCAGTTCGGCGGCCCGCGCGGCCACGGTGCCGCGGACCGCGAGCAGCGGCCGGCCGGACTCCGCGGTGGTCACCTCGGCATCGTGCCAGTGCAACCCGGTGGGCGCGCCGAGCGCCTTGGCCAGCGCCTCCTTGGCGGCGAACCGGGCGGCCAGCGACGCGACGCCGCGTTCCTGTCCGGGGCGCACCCAGCGCTCGCCGTCGGTGAAGAGCCGATCGGTCAACCCCGGGGTCCGCTCCAGGGACTGCCCGAACCGCGCGATGTCCGCCACGTCGATACCCACACCGATGATCACGTCCCGAGCCTACAAACACCGCGGGCGGCCCGACCCCGGGCACGGACGAGCCCGGGCCGCATCCCCGTGGGATGCGGCCCGGTGGGCTCGCGGCGTGTGCGGCGGATTCAGCGGCGTGTGCGGCGGATTCAGGAGACCTCGACGACCTCGGCCCGGTTCCGCTCCTTCGTCTCCGCGACCTTCCCGACCGGCGTGACCGGCAGGTCGACCCGCACGGCGCGGCGCTTGGGCTGCCGCTGGCCGAGCACCATCGCGCCCAGGGCGATCAGCAGCCCGAGCACTTGCGGCGGGGTCAGCGTCTGGCCCAGCACGACCAGGCCGGCGAGCGTGGCGACCACCGGGTTGACCAGGCCGAGGAAGGACGTCACACCGGCGCCGAGGCGCTCGATGCTGCGGAACCACAACACGTAGGCGAGGGCGGTGCCGATCAGGACCAGGTAGCCGAAGCCGAGCAGGTTGCGGCCGGTGGGCACCGGCGGCATGCCCTCGATCGCGAACATCAGCGGGACGATCACCAGGCCGCCGGCGGTGAGCTGCCAACCGGTGGTGGCCAACAGCGAGACACCCTCGGGCCGGCCCCAGCGCGCCGACATCACCACGCCCATCGCCATCAAGGTGGTGGCCAGCAACATCAGGCCGACGCCGATCGGGTCGATCTCGGCCTTCGAACTGAGCACGAGCAGCGCGACCCCGACCACGCCGCCGACGCCCGCGAGCAACACCCGCGGTTGCGTCCGCACCTTGAGGATCAGGAACGACAGGCCCGCGACGATCAGCGGCGACACCGAACCGATGGTGGCCGCGACCCCGCCGGGCAGGCGGTAGGCGCCGGCGAAGATCAGCGGGAAGAACAGCCCCACGTTGAGCATCCCCAGGACGAACGACCGCCACCACCACACCCCGGTCGGCAGCCGTCTGGAGAGGGCGACCAGGAGCAGACCCGCGGGCAACGCCCGCACGCCGGCGGCGAGCAGCGGCCGGTCCGCCGGGAGCATCTCCGTGGTGACCAGGTAGGTGGTCCCCCACGTGGCCGGGGCCACGGCCGTCGCCAGGAGCATCCCCACGCGACCGAGCCCCTTGCTACCACCCTGAACCGCCATGCCATTCACCTCAACGCTAGTTTTGCGAGCACTGACTATCTGAACGTTGAGATAAGTAAATACCCTCGATCTGCGAGCGTCAAGTAGATGAGCGTTGAGATAAATTGGCGGCATGACCGAACGCGACACCCGCGACGTGGACACCCGCGACGCCATCGACGACGTATGGGACCAATGGCGCCACGAGCGCCCCGACATCGATCCGGCCGACCTGGACGTGATGGCGGCCGTGGGTCGGATGAACCGCCTGCGCCGCTACATCGACCAGACGCTGCGCACCTACTTCGCCCGGTACGGGCTCGACTTCTCCGAGTTCGACGTACTGGCCACCCTGCGCCGCTCCGGCGGCGTCGAGGGGGTCAGCGCCGGCACCCTGCTGCGCTCGGCGATGGTCACCTCCGGCGCGATCACCAACCGGGTGGACAAGCTCACCGCGAAGGGCCTGGTCGAGCGCTCGGTCAGCGCCGAGGACCGGCGCTCGGTCCTGGTCAAGCTGACCCCCGAGGGCATCCGGCTCGTGGACGACATCCTGCTCGGCCACCTGGAGAACGAGAGCCGTTTCCTCGCCGTGCTCGACGCCGCCGAGCGCGACCAGCTCAACGGCCTGCTGCGCAAACTGCTGATCGCCCAGGGCGACACCCACCTGGGCTGATCCAAACGAACGACCCGAGCAGTCCCGCCCCACAACGCGAAACCGCCCCGCGCCCCCTCGTTCGAGGAGGCACGGGGCGGCCGACGAGCCGGGTCGAACTACTCGACCGTGACCGACTTGGCCAGGTTGCGCGGCTGGTCCACCTCGTGGCCCTTGGCCGTGGCCAGCTCGCAGGCGAACACCTGGAGCGGCACGGTGGACACCAACGGCTGGAGCAACACCGGCGTGACCGGGATGCGCACCAGGTGGTCGGCGTACGGCACGACCGCCTCGTCGCCCTCCTCGGCGATCACGATGGTGCGCGCGCCGCGCGCCCGGATCTCCTGGATGTTGGACACGATCTTGTCGTGCAGCACCGAGCGCCCGCGCGGCGACGGAACCACCACCACGACCGGCAGACCCTCCTCGATCAGCGCGATCGGGCCGTGCTTGAGCTCGCCCGCCGCGAAGCCCTCGGCGTGCATGTACGCCAGCTCCTTGAGCTTGAGCGCACCCTCCAGGGCCACCGGGTAGCCCACGTGCCGACCCAGGAACAACACCGAACCGGCGTCGCTGAGCGAACGCGCCAGCTCGCGCACCGGCTCCATGGTGTCCAGGACCTTCTCCACCATCTCCGGCATCGCCGCGAGCTGCTCGATCACCTCGGTGATCTCGTCGCCCCACTTGGTGCCGCGCACCTGGCCCAGGTAGAGCGCGACCAGGTAACACGCGACGAGCTGGGTCAGGAACGCCTTGGTCGAGGCGACCGCGACCTCGGGGCCGGCGTGCGTGTACAACACGGCGTCCGCCTCGCGCGGCATGGTCGAGCCGTTGGTGTTGCAGATGACCAGCACCTTGGCGCCCTGCTCGCGGGCGTGCCGCTGGGCCATCAGGGTGTCCATCGTCTCGCCGGACTGCGAGATGGTCACCACCAGCGTCTGCCGGTCCAGGATCGGGTCGCGGTAGCGGAACTCGCTGGCCAGTTCGACTTCGCAGGGCACCCGCGTCCAGTGCTCGATCGCGTACTTGGCGATCAGCCCGGCGTGGAAGGAGGTACCGCAGGCGATGATCACCACCTTGTCGATCTCGCGCAGCACCTCGTCGGCGATCCGCACCTCGTCGAGCACCAGGCTCCCGTCGGTACCGATCCGGCCCAGCAGCGTGTCGGCGACCGCCTTGGGCTGCTCGGCGATCTCCTTGAGCATGAAGTAGTCGTAGCCGTCCTTCTCGGCGGCGGAGACGTCCCAGTCCACGTGGTACTCGCGGAACTCCGCCGGCGCACCGTCGAAGTCGGTCACCGTGATCGTGTCCCGGCGCAGCTCGACCACCTGGTCCTGGCCCAGCTCGATCGCCTCGCGGGTGTGCTCGATGAACGCGGCGACGTCCGAGGCGAGGAAGTTCTCACCCACCCCACGACCGACCACCAGCGGCGAGTTGCGGCGCGCGCCGACCACCACGTCGGGAGCGTCCGCGTGCGCCGCGACCAGGGTGAACGCACCCTCCAGTCGGCGACACACCCGGCGCATCGCCTCGGCCAGGTCCTCGCCGGCGCCCGGGAACTCCTCGGCCAGCAGGTGCGCGACCACCTCGGTGTCCGTCTCGGAGCTCAACTTGTGCCCACGCTCGGCCAACTCGGCTCGCAGCGCGGCGAAGTTCTCGATGATCCCGTTGTGTACGACGGCGACCCGGCCCGCGTTGTCCAGGTGCGGATGCGCGTTCGCATCGTTGGGCGCACCGTGCGTGGCCCACCGTGTGTGGCCGATGCCGCACGTCCCCACCGGCAGCGGCGACTCGGCCAGCGCGCCCACCAGGTTCGCCAGCTTCCCGGCACGCTTCTCGCTCACCAGCGCACCGGCGGAGAGCACGGCCACCCCGGCCGAGTCGTAACCGCGGTACTCCAGCCGCTTGAGCCCACCAATGACCACGTCCAGCGCCGATTGAGCGCCCACATATCCCACAATCCCGCACATGGGGGCCAGCCTAAGGGGTCGCCGTCGAGCCGGCGGAAACGCGTTCGACGGCCCGCCGACGGGACGCGGGCACACACTCGGGACAATAGGCGTGTGCAATCCTTCGCGGCTCAGGGGCCGGCTCGCGACCTGTCCCCCTTCGTCGAACTCGACCGCGCCGCCTGGACCCGGCTACGGGCCGGGACGCCGCTTCCGCTGACCGCCGACGAACTCGAACGCCTGCGCGGCCTGGGCGACGTGGTCGACCTCGACGAGGTCTCCGACGTCTACCTGCCGCTGTCCCGGCTGCTGAACCTCTACGTCGGCGCCACCCGCGGCCTCGGCCGCGCGCTGACCACGTTCCTGGGCAACGGCGAGAACCCCGGGATACCGTTCGTGATCGGCGTCGCGGGCAGCGTCGCCGTGGGCAAGAGCACCACCGCGCGCATCCTGCGCGAACTGCTCGCCCGCTGGCCCGACCACCCGCACGTCGAACTGCTGACCACCGACGGCTTCCTCTACCCCAACGAGGAACTGGAACGCCGCGGGATCATGCATCGCAAGGGCTTCCCCGAGTCCTACGACCGACGTGCCCTGGTCCGCTTCGTGGCGGACGTCAAGGCGGGCAAGCCCGAGGTCTCCGCGCCGGTCTACTCGCACCTGACCTACAACATCCTGCCGAACGAGCGGCTGACCATCCACCGGCCCGACATCCTCATCGTCGAGGGCCTCAACGTCCTGCAACCCGCCTCGCCCACCCCCGACGGCCGACCCCGACTCGCGCTGTCCGACTTCTTCGACTTCAGCGTCTACGTGGACGCCCGCACCCAGGACATCCGCCGGTGGTACCTGGAACGCTTCGTCAAGCTGCGCCAGACCGCGTTCCGCGACCCGGCCTCCTACTTTCGCAAGTACGCGGTGATGACCCCCGAGGACGCGCTGCGCTACGCGGAGAACACCTGGGCCACCATCAACGAGACCAACCTGGTGCAGAACATCCGGCCCACCCGGGCCCGGGCCACCCTGGTGTTGCAGAAGGACGCCGACCACGCGGTGAGCAGGCTGCGGCTGCGCAAGTTGTGACCCCGGGCGTCGTGACCTTGGGTACGGTCGCACAATGTTCCATCTGCGCCTGATCGTTCCCACCGACCGCAGCGCCGCCGTGCGCGATCTGCTGCTCGTCGAACCCGGCGCCACCCACCTGGTGGTCTGGCCGGGGGCCGCGGTGCAGCCCGCGGGCGACGTGATCGCCTGCGATCTCGCGCGCGAGGCCACCAGTACGGTGCTCGCCGACCTGCGCGCGCTGGGCCTGGAACAGGACGGCTCGATCGCGCTCGAGGACCTGGACGTGCTGTTGTCCCGCTCCGCCGACCAGGCCGAGCGGGACGCGCCGGGCGAGGGCGCCGACTCCGTGGTGTGGGAGGAGATCGAGGAGGCCACCTCCGAGGAGTCCACGCTCTCCGTGACGTTCCTGGCCTTCCTGGCCGTCGCCACCATGATCGCGGCGTGCGGCGTGCTGCTCGACAACCCGATCCTGGTCGTCGGCGCGATGGTGGTGGGCCCGGAATTCGGCCCGCTCGCCGGCCTGTGCGTGGCCGCGGTGCAGCGCCGGCCCCGACTCGCCGCCCGGTCCGCACTGGCCCTGCTGGTCGGCTTCCCGGTGGCGGTGGTGGCCACCATGGGGTTCACCGGACTCCTGGACCTGCTCGGCCTGTTCGACCGCGACATGCTCGAACGCCCGCGCCCGCTCACCGAGTTCATCTACCAGCCGGACTGGCTCTCGTTCTGGGTCGCGCTGCTCGCCGGCGTCGCGGGCATGCTCTCGCTGACCAGCGCCAAGTCCGGTGCGCTGATCGGGGTACTGATCTCGGTCACCACCGTGCCCGCCGCCGCGAACGCCGCGGTGGCGATCCGCTACAGCGACTACCGCCAGGCGGCCGGTTCGCTGGGCCAACTCGGCCTGAACCTGGCCGGCATCGTGTTCGCGGGCACCGCGACCCTGCTCGTACAACGCGCCCTGTGGCACCGCCAGGCCGGCCGAAACAAGCGGCGGCCCCCGTCCGGATCGACAGGGGCCGCCAAGTCTTCGTGAACCCGCGGGTCTTCGTGAACCCGCGAGAACCCGGCCGGGCTAATCCAGCGCGAGCAGGGTCCGCACGACCTCGGCCAGACCCGTCGCCTCGTCGTGCGCCTGGTCGTGCGTCTGCGCCTCGACCATCACCCGGACCAGCGGCTCGGTACCCGAGGGGCGCAACAACACCCGCCCGGTGTCGCCCAGGCGTTCCTCCACCAGTGCGACGGCGCCCGCCAGTTCGGGCGTGGTGTGCACCCGGGTGCGGTCCACGCCGGCGACGTTGATCAACATCTGCGGCAGTCGGGTCATCACCGAGGCCAGCTCGTGCAGCGGCTTGCCGGTCTCCGCGACGCGCGCCAGCAGCCGCAGCGCGGTCAGCGTGCCGTCGCCCGTGGTGGCGTGGTCCAACAACACCACGTGGCCGGACTGTTCGCCGCCCAGCGACAGGCCGGACGCCTGCATCGCCTCCAGGACGTAGCGGTCGCCGACCGCGGTCTCCACCATCTTGATGCCCGCGGCCTGCATGGCCAGCTTGAGCCCGAGGTTGGACATCACGGTGGCCACCAGCGTGTTCTCCACCAGTTGCCCGGCGTCGCGCATCGCCAGCGCGAGCACCGCCAGGATCGCGTCGCCGTCGACCAACTCGCCGCGCGCGTCCACCGCCAGGCACCGGTCCGCGTCGCCGTCGTGCGCGATCCCCGCATCCGCGCCGTGCTCGACCACCGCGGCCGCGAGCGCGTCCATATGCGTGGAACCGCAGTTGTCGTTGATGTTGAGGCCGTCCGGCTCCGCGTGGATCGCGATCACCTCGGCCCCGGCCCGGCGCAGCGCGTCCGGTGCCACCGCGGAGGAGGCGCCGTTCGCGCAGTCCACCACGATCTTGAGCCCGTCCAGGCGATGCGGCAGCGAGGCCAACAGGTGTTCGACGTAACGCTCGTGGCCCTCGGGGTGGTCCTGCACCCGGCCGACCCCGGATCCGGTGGGCCGCTCCCACGCGGTGCCCAGCAGCGCCTCGATCTCGTTCTCCACGTCGTCCGGCAGCTTGTGCCCGCCGCGCGTGAAGAACTTGATCCCGTTGTCCGGCATCGCGTTGTGGCTCGCCGAGAGCATCACGCCCATGTCCGCGCCGAGCAGCCCGGTCAGATGGGCGATCGCCGGCGTCGGCAGCACCCCGGCGCGGTAGACGTCCACGCCCGCCCCCGCCAGGCCCGCGACCACGGCGGCCTCCAGGAACTCTCCGGACGCCCGGGGGTCGCGACCCACCACGGCGAACGGGCGGCGACCGTGCCCCGATGGCGGAATCCCGTCCCGACCGCGTGATCCCAGCACCCGCGCGGCGGCGACCGCCAGATCGAGCGCCAGTTCCGCCGTCAGCCGGCCATTCGCCAGGCCACGTACGCCGTCCGTACCGAAGAGTCGTCCCACAGTTGGATCTCCCGCATACATTCCGGATGTCTCGGACACTACCTCGCGGCGCCACTCCCGCAGGAGTAGCGCCGGAAAACGCATCAGGCCCCGGGGGCACGAACCGTGCCCCCGGGGCCTGATGACGCTGCGAACAGCCGCAGAGGGTGCTGCGAGGCTGTTTAGCGCTTGCTGTACTGAGGCGCCTTGCGCGCCTTCTTCAGACCGTACTTCTTGCGCTCCGTGGCACGCGGGTCACGGGTCAGGAAGCCGGCCTTCTTGAGCGCCGGGCGGTTCGCCTCGACGTCGGCCTCGTTCAGCGAACGGGCCACACCCAGACGCAGCGCGCCGGCCTGGCCGGAGACGCCGCCACCGTGGATACGGGCGTGCACGTCGTAGCGGTCGTCCAGCTCGAGCACCTTGAAGGGCTCGTTGACCAGCTGCTGGTGCACCTTGTTCGGGAAGTACTCCTCGAGCGTGCGCCCGTTGATCTTCCACTTGCCCGTGCCCGGCACGATGCGGACGCGCGCGACGGCTTCCTTGCGGCGGCCGGTGGCCGAACCCGCCTGCGGCTCGCTGAAACGCGAGGCGAGCGACTCGGACGTGTAGCTTTCGAGCGGAAGACCCTCGGTCTCCTCGATCGGGGTTTCTGCAATGGTCTCGGCCACTGTTCTCCTCAAACTATTCGTTCGTCAGGCGGTGGCCGTGACTACTGCGCGACCTGGGTGATCTCGAACGGAACCGGCTGCTGCGCCGAGTGCGGGTGCTCGGAACCGCGGTACACCTTGAGCTTCGACAACATCTGCCGACCCAGGGTGTTCTTCGGGAGCATGCCCTTGATGGCCTTCTCCACGGCCTTCTCGGGGTTCTTGTCCAGCAGCTCGTCGTAGCGGACGGCGCGGAGGCCACCCGGGTAGCCGGAGTGGCGGTACGCCATCTTCTGGCTGCGCTTGTTGCCCGACAGGTGCACCTTGTCGGCGTTCACAATGATGACGAAATCGCCGGTGTCGACGTGCGGCGCGTACACCGGCTTGTGCTTACCCCGGAGCAGGGCAGCAGCCTGGGTGGACAGACGGCCGAGCACGACATCGGTCGCGTCGATGACGTGCCACTGACGCTGGACGTCGCCGGGCTTGGGGCTGTACGTGCGCACGGTCGATAGCCTTCGCTTCTTCGTGAGTGTGTGCTTACGGATGCCGACTTGGCTGTCCGGGAGATGATTCCGAACCGAATGCGGACTCCGGTGGCCGGCGGCCCGGCGTACCGACTCCACTCAAGCAAGCCAATACGCACAACGAACCGGCACAATACCGGGTCAAGGGGGTGCCGGTCAAAACGAGCAATGGGGCAATGATCTGCTCATGCCCCTCCCCAGCGTAAGCCATCGGCACGGGTGCTCCTACCATGCCACGCCGGCCGTCACCGGATCGGCGGATAGGTACGATGCGCCGAACGACTGGAGCGTCGGCGCATGGGGAGCCGGGGCGGGTCATTCCTTGCAGGGGGCGGGTATGTCGGGGGTCGGTACACCACCGGGAGACGACGGGCAGCAGCCGTGGAGCGTGCGCCCGGGTGGGCCCGGCACGCCCGGGCAGCCGCAGCACGCCTGGGACCCGTTCCCCTCGCACGCGCACGACCCGCACGGGCAACAACCGCACCAGGAGCCCGCGCAGCCCTTCGCGCAGTCTCGTCCCGTACCCGAACAGCCAACGCAGCAACAGCAGTTCGCCGGTTCCGCCGGGCCCGACTGGGGCGCGCTGGCGGAACAGCGGGACTCCGCGGCCCGGCGCCGCCGACTGCTGTTCACCGTCGGCGGCACGGTGCTCGGCCTCGCGCTGGTCGGCGGCGTGGTCGCCGCGGCCATGGCGATGTCCGGCGGCGACGACAAGAAGAAGGCCGGACCCGGCTCCTCGTCCGGCCCCTCCGCCGAGTCCTTCGCGCCGGCCAAGCCGACCTTCCGGCCCGCCCCCACCGTCCCGCCGCCGCCTCCGGCCCAGGCGGTGCTCGCCGACCCGACCCTGGACAACGCGCCGTTCACGGTCGAATCGTTGTTCCCCAATTCGAAGTTCACCGTCAACGGGCGGCAGTACTCGGTGGTCGCGAGCAAGCTGGACAGCACCTGTTCGGACGCCACCGACGCCAAGCTCGGCCCGGCCGCGCGCAACCAGCAGTGCACCCAGCTCATCCGGCTCGCGGTGGTCGGCCCGGACGGCATCGTCTCCACCGCCGCGGTCGCCTCGTTCCCGTCCGCGGACAAGGCGAGCGCGATCAAGAACGGCAAGGACGGCGGCGAACTCCTGCCGCTGGCGGGCCCCGGCGTCAAGGTGTTGGACACCAAGAAGCAAAAGCACGGCAAGCTGCGCAACTCGGTCGGCCGCTACGCGTTGTTCACCCTGGACTGGTACGCCAACGGCAAGGACCCGGTGGGCGACGACAAGCCGATGGCCCAGGCCCAGGACGACGTGGACAAGTTCCTGTGGAACTCGCTCACCGCGCGCGGCGAGGCCAGGTCCAAGCAGATCGACGAGGAGAACCGGCGCAAGGCCCTGGAACAGATCCAGGGTTGACCCGGCCCCGGTCGCGACACCGACTCAGCTTCCGTCGCGCCGCCGCCGGGTCGCGGTGACCCGATCGGCGAGCAGTTCGTCCGCCGGGTAGGCCACCTCCTCCAGGGTGAGCCCGTGCGCGGGCGCGACGTGCACGCCCGAGTCGCGCACCGCGCGCCCGAGCACCTCCAGCGGCCAGTCCACCGGCTTGCGCCCGGTACCCACCGCCAGCATCGCGCCGACCAGCGAACGCACCATGTTGTGGCAGAACGCGTCCGCCCGCACGGTGGCCACGATCACCGGCCGAAACGCCGGACCCAGATCGGCCCCGCTCGGCCTCTCGCGCGCCCAGGAGAAGTCCTGGAGGCAGCGCACCGTCGTGGCCCCCTCGCGCCTGCGGCAGAACGACGCGAAGTCGTGCTCGCCCAACAACCGCTGCGCCGCCGCGTTCATCCGGGTCTCGTCCAGCGGCCGGTCGTGCCACACCACGCTGCCCCGCCGCAGCGGATCCACCCCGCCCGGCGCGTCGCACACCCGGTACGCGTAGCGCCGCCAGATCGCGCCGAACCGCGCGTCGAAGCCCTCGGGCGCCACGGTGATGTCCCGCACCCGCAGATCGCGCGGCAGCGCCCCGGTGACCCGACGCAGGGCCACCTCGCCCATCGCGGCCCAGACGTCGTCGGGCACGTCGAGATGGGCCACCTGGCCCCGCGCGTGCACCCCCGCGTCGGTCCGGCCGGCCACGGTGAGCTGGGCCGGCTCGGCCAGCCGCAGCACGGTGGTCAGGGCGCTCTCCAGCGTGCCCTGCACGGTGCGCAACTCGCGCTGGCGGGCCCAGCCCGCGAACTCGGTGCCGTCGTACGACAGATCGATGCGCAAGCGCACCACCTCAACCACCTCCGGGCATGGCGCGAGCCCGTCCCCCGTACGAATACGGGGAACGGGCTCGCACTGTGATTCAGAACGCGTGGAGCATGCGACGAGACCGTCAGGCCTTGTCGGCGTCCTTGCTCTCCTCGGCCTGCTCGGCCTCGGCGGCGGGCGCCTCCTCGGTCTCGACGACCTTCGTCGTCTCGACCTTGGCGGTCTCCTGCTCCTTGACCGAGCGCTTCGTGGCGGCCTCGGCCTCGCCGACCGCGGTCTGCGCCACGGTCAGCGCCTCGACCAGCTCGATGACCGCCATGGGCGCGTTGTCGCCCTTGCGGTTGCCGATCTTGGTGATGCGCGTGTAACCGCCCGGGCGGTTCTCGTACCGGGGAGCGATCTCCTCGAACAGCGAGTGCACGACGCTCTTGTCACGAACGATCGTGAGCACCTGGCGACGGTTGTGCAGGTCGCCCTTCTTCGCCTTGGTGATCAGCCGCTCGGCGACGGGACGCAGCCGACGCGCCTTGGCCTCGGTCGTGGTGATCCGACCGTGCTCGAACAGCGCCGTCGCGAGACCGGCCAGGATCAGCCGCTCGTGGGACGGGCCGCCGCCGAGGCGCGGACCCTTGGTGGGCCTGGGCATGTTTTCTCCTAGATATTCCTGCGCCGGCCGTGTCAGGTACCGGCGTCAGTCCACCCGGGCCGGTCGGCCCGGGTGGTGGCAACGCCTTGCGGCGAAGCTCAGTACTGCTCGGTCTCCGCGAAGCCGTGGTCGTCCTCGTCGCCGAAGCTGTCCGCGGCGGCGGTCGGGTCGAACCCGGGCGGGCTGTCCTTGAGGGCCAGGCCCATCCCGTTGAGCTTCGCCTTGACCTCGTCGATGGACTTCGCACCGAAGTTGCGGATGTCCAACAGGTCGGCCTCGCTGCGCGCGACCAGTTCACCCACGGTGTGGATGCCCTCGCGCTTGAGGCAGTTGTAGGAGCGGACCGTGAGCTCGAGCTCCTCGATCGGCAGCGCCAGATCGGCCGCGAGCGCGGCGTCGGTCGGCGACGGGCCCATGTCGATGCCCTCGGCGTCGATGTTCAGCTCGCGCGCGAGACCGAACAGCTCGACCAGCGTCTTGCCCGCGGAGGCCATCGCGTCACGCGGACGCATGGACTGCTTGGTCTCGACGTCGACGATCAGCTTGTCGAAGTCCGTGCGCTGCTCGACACGGGTGGCCTCGACCTTGTACGTGACCTTGAGCACCGGCGAGTAGATCGAGTCGACCGGCACGCGGCCGATCTCCTGGCCCGCCTGCTTGTTCTGCACCGCGGAGACGTAGCCGCGACCGCGCTCGACGGTCAGCTCCATCTCCAGCTTGCCCTTGGCGTTCAGCGTCGCCAGGACCAGGTCGGGGTTGTGCACCTCGACCCCGGCCGGCGGCGCGATGTCGCCGGCGGTGACCACACCCGGACCCTGCTTGCGCAGGTACATCACGACCGGCTCGTCGTGCTCCGAGGAGACGACGAGCTGCTTGATGTTCAGGATGAGGTCGGTGACGTCCTCCTTGACGCCCGGCACGGTGGTGAACTCGTGCAGGACACCGTCGATCCGGATGCTGGTGACAGCCGCGCCCGGGATCGAGGAGAGGAGCGTACGACGGAGCGAGTTGCCGAGCGTGTAGCCGAAGCCCGGCTCGAGGGGCTCGATGACGAACCGCGAACGGTATTCGTCGACGACGTCCTCGGTAAGGGTGGGCCGCTGAGCGATAAGCATGTGGATGCCTCCTGATCATGGCGCCCGCTATTTGACGCCAGTGGAAACAAGGATACGGGCGGACCGACGCCGAGTTGAAAACCCGGCTCGATCCGCCCGATCCCGTTGAGCTGCTACTTGGAGTAGAGCTCGACGATGAGCTGCTCCTGCACCTGCGTGTCGATGACCTGACGCGCGGGGAGGGAGTGCACGAGGATGCGCATCTTGCCCGGGATGACCTCGAGCCAGGCCGGGACGGTGCGCTCGCCGGCCTCGGCGCGAGCGACCACGAACGGGGTCAGCTCGACCGAGTCCTTGCGGACCTCGATGATGTCGTTGTCGGAGACCCGGAACGACGGGATGTCCGTCTTGACGCCGTTGACCACGATGTGACCGTGGCGAACGAGCTGACGGGCGTGGTCACGCGACTTGGCGAAGCCCGCGCGGTAGACCACGTTGTCCAGGCGCGACTCGAGGATGCGAAGCAGGTTCTCGCCGGTCTTGCCCTGGCGACGGTTCGCTTCCTCGTAGTAGCCCTTGAACTGCTTCTCGAGCACACCGTAGATGCGCGCGCACTTCTGCTTCTCGCGCATCTGCAGCAGGTACTCGCTGTCCTTGGTACGGCCACGACCGTGCTCGCCCGGCGGGTAAGGCCGAATCTCGATCGGGCACTTCGGGCCCTCGCACTTGCTGCCCTTGAGGAACAGCTTCATCTTCTCGCGACGGCAGCGCTTGCAGTCCGCGCCGGTGTAACGCGCCATTGTTCTTTAACTCCTAGTCAGCTGCTGGTCAGACGCGGCGGCGCTTGGGGGGGCGGCAGCCGTTGTGCGGCACGGGGGTGACGTCCTGAATGGAGCCGACCTCCAGGCCGGTGGCCTGCAGCGAACGAATGGCGGTCTCACGACCGGAACCCGGGCCCTTGACGAAAACGTCGACCTTGCGCATGCCGTGCTCCTGGGCACGACGCGCGGCGGACTCGGCGGCCATCTGCGCGGCGAAGGGGGTCGACTTGCGCGAACCCTTGAAGCCGACGTGGCCCGCGGAGGCCCACGAGATCACGTTGCCGCTGGGGTCCGTGATCGACACGATGGTGTTGTTGAACGTGCTCTTGATGTGGGCGTGCCCGTGAGCGACGTTCTTCTTTTCCTTGCGGCGCACCTTCTTGGCGCCCGCGCGGCTCTTGGGAGGCATCTGCTGGAAACTCCTGAGGTCGTCGGTCCGCTACGAATTGAGGACCGCGTGATCCGTCGTACGCGGACTACTTCTTGCCCGGCTTCTTCTTGCCGGCGATCGCGCGACGCGGGCCCTTGCGGGTACGCGCGTTGGTGTGGGTGCGCTGACCGCGGACGGGAAGACCGCGACGGTGACGCAGACCTTCGTAGCAACCGATCTCGACCTTGCGGCGGATGTCGGCGGCGACTTCGCGGCGGAGGTCACCCTCGACGCGGTAGTTCGCCTCGATCCAGTCGCGAAGCTTGATCAGGTCGTCCTCGGCGAGATCGCGGACGCGGGTGTCAGGGTTGACACCGGTGTTCTTCAGCGTGTCCAGCGCACGAGTGCGCCCGACGCCGAAGATGTAGGTCAGAGCGACCTCGACCCGCTTCTCACGGGGGAGGTCGACGCCGACGAGGCGTGCCATATGTGTGGCTCCTGGTTTAGTCGGAGGTCTGGCCCAGCACCGGTCCGGTACACCTGCTGGAGATGTCCTCGGTCCTCGGCCTCCGGCCGAGGGTGGCGTCCCGCACGAGGCGGGGGTCGGGTGCTGCGGCTCTTACGTGGTGCGTCGCGCGTCGATCGCTCGTTGTGCGAGGGGGGTGCTGCTCAGCCCTGGCGCTGCTTGTGGCGCAGGTTCTCGCAGATCACCATGACCCGGCCGTGACGGCGGATCACCTTGCACTTGTCGCAGATCTTCTTGACGCTCGGCTTGACCTTCATGATTTCTCCGGTACGTGTGACGAAGGCGTGCGGGCACGCCGCCGTCGCCGAGTCGGTTATCGGTTTGCGTCCAAGCCCCACGCGTCACGCACGGCGTGGGCGGGGCTGGGGCTCGCCTACTTGTAGCGGTAGACGATCCGGCCGCGGGTCAGGTCGTACGGGCTCAACTCGACGACGACCCGGTCGTCCGGAAGAATTCGGATGTAGTGCATCCGCATCTTCCCACTGATGTGCGCGAGGACTTTGTGCCCGTTCTGAAGCTCCACGCGAAACATGGCGTTGGGGAGCGACTCGATGACGGTGCCCTCGATTTCGATGGCCCCTTGCTTCTTGGGCATGTCCTCCGCGCTTCGTATCTCGGGATCAGCTACCGTTACCCGGCCACATGACGAAGCTCAAATTTTTGGCGCCCAGATGACGGGCGCGCCAAACCTGGCTACATGTGAGCCGACGAGTCAGTCTAAGGCACTCGGTCGGTGAAAGCGAAACCGGGCCCGGAACCGCAGGTTCCGTTCCCGCCGGGGCGGACGGATCTACCTCACGAAGTAGACCAGCGCCCAGATCAGCACACCGAGTGACATCACGACCAACCAGACCTTGTTCAACGTCGCGTTGGAAACCCGCGGACGCCGCTCCTTCGCCGGCCCATAGGCACCGGCTCGCGAAGGCGCGTCGACATGTCGGTGGTACTCCTGCGGCGGCGTCGCACCCGCCGCGTCGTCCCGATCCTCGCGGCCCGGCAACTGCGCCGAAACCGCGTCGAGCTCCCCCACCGTACCGGCTCGGCGGACCGCGTCCAGGCGCGCCCGGTATTCGGACAGCGCCAGACGGCCGGAAGCGAGGTGTTCACGCAGCTCGGCGGTCACACGTTCGCGGTCCGCAGGGGTCGCGGGGGCGTTCGGATCACGGTCCATACCACGAGCGTAGGCCCTGTTCGGGCACCCGGGCAGCGCGGCGCCCGGTCATCCGGACGAGGGCTGCCCGTGTCGCCGCAGGCACATCTGGATCGAGCCCAACACCGCCGCGGCCGGACCGTAGACCCACACCGGCCAGAAGTACACGACGCCGGTGCCGGCCACCGCGACCAGGAGCCAGATCACCACGTTCAACGCGGTGATCGCGTTCAGCGTGGTCCAGGCCGCCCGCAGGACCCGCGCCCCGGTGGCCCACCCGTCCCGCTCCCTCGGCTCCTGCGGCACCGGGTCCACGTCCCGGTACCTCCGGGCCGCGACCGGCGGCGGGGGCGGTACGGCGGCGAGCCACGTCGGCGCCGTAGGCGCGGGCATCCCGAGCGCCGACGACTCCGGCACGACCGGCCGAGCCGGCGCGGCCCGGGTGCGCGCCGCCTCGTAGGCCATCCGCGCGCGGATCACCTCGACGTCCGCCTCCAGATGTTCGGGCGGCGGCAGATCGGCGATCAGCCGGGCCAGATCCCCCAGCGTGACCGCCCCGAAGGCGGCCCCCATACGTTCGTTGAACTCTGCGAGCGTCAGCCGTCCGACCGCATGGTGGTCGCGCAGAAGCGTCACCGCCGCTTCACGGTCGACGTCGGATGCCCGCATGGTCGGATGCCTCACCATGCCTTCGACACTAGGCAGGCGCCCCGGCCGCGTACATGGTGCCAGCCCCACCATCGACGGGGGTCTGGCCTCAGGGTCGGGTCAGCACCACGGGCCCGTTCTCGGTGATCGCGATCGAGTGCTCCCAGTGCGCCGCGTGGCCGCCCGCCGTGGTCTTGACCGTCCACTCGTCCGGCAGCGTGTACGTGTCCGGCTTGCCCAGCGTGACCATCGGCTCGATCGCCAGGCACACGCCGACCTCCAGGCGCGGACCCCGGCCGCCGGGGCCGTAGTTGAGCACGTGCGGGTCCTGGTGCATCTCGGTACCGATGCCGTGGCCGCCGTAGTCCTCGACGATGCCGTACTTGGCACCGCCGGGCAGCGGGTTGGACCGGATCGACTTCTCCACCGCGTGGCTGATGTCGGTCAGCCGACCGCCGGCCACCGCGGCCTCGATGCCCGCCCACATCGACTGCTCGCACACCCGGCTCAGTTCGAGCACCTCGGGCCGCACCGTGCCGATCGGCACGGTGATCGCCGAGTCGCCGTGCCAGCCGTCCAGGATCGCACCGCAGTCGATCGAGATGATGTCCCCGTCGCACAACGGCGTCTCGTCCGGGATCCCGTGCACCACCACGTCGTTGACCGACGCGCAGATCGACGCCGGGAAGCCGTGATAGCCCTTGAACGAGGGGATCGCACCCGCCGCCCGGATCGACCGCTCGGCGATCGTGTCCAGATCGGCCGTGGTCACCCCGGGCTTCGCCGCCTCGCGCAGCAGCTCCAGCGTGTTCGCCACCACGGCCCCGGCCCGACGCATCTTCTCGATCTGCTCGGGCGTCTTGCGCTCGATTCGCATGTGGCGCTTCCTGAACACCGGCATGGCCGTCCTCGTCTGTGTATCGCCTGGAAAGCACGATGGGCGATCCGGGGTTTCCCCGGATCGCCCATGTGTGATGTCTGTCGCGGTCGACGCCCGGATCAGGCGCCGAACTCCCGAAGCGCGGTCATCGCGCGCCCGGTGACCTCCTTGACCGGACCCGTCGCCTGGATCGGCAGCAGGAGGTTGCGCTCGGAGTAATAGCCGACCAAGGGTTCGGTCTGCTCCTTGTACACGTCCAGGCGGTGCCGGACGGTCTCCTCGCGGTCGTCGTCACGCTGGTACAACTCGCTGCCGCACTCGTCGCAGACGCCCGGCACCTTCGGCGGGTCGGTCAGGATGTGGCAGACGTGCCCACTGGCCCGGCACTGCCGGCGGCCGGAGATGCGCTGAATGATCTCCGAGTCGTCGACCTTGAGTTCGAGCACCACGTCGAGCTCGGTGTCGTTCTCGGCGAGGATCTCGTCGAGCACCTTGGCCTGAGCGGTGTTGCGCGGGAACCCGTCGAGGAGGAAACCGGCGGCGACGTCCGGCTGCGCGAGGCGCTCCCGGACCATGCCTATGGTCACCTCGTCGGGTACGAGGTTGCCCGCGTCCATGTAGGTCTTCGCCTCGCGGCCGAGCGGGGTGCCCTGACTCACGTTGGCGCGGAAGATGTCACCGGTCGAGACGGCGGGAATCGACAGGTTGGCGGCGATGTACTGGGCCTGGGTTCCCTTACCCGCGCCGGGAGGCCCCACGAGAACGATACGCATTTAGCGGAGGAAGCCTTCGTAGTTGCGCTGCTGGAGCTGACTCTCGATCTGCTTCACGGTTTCCAGACCCACTCCCACGATGATCAGGATGCTCGTGCCGCCGAACGGGAAGTTCTGGTTGGCGTTGAAGAGCACGAGCGCGATGCTGGGTACCAGCGCGATCATGCCCAGGTACAACGATCCGGGCCACGTGATCCTGGTGAGGATGTAGTTCAGGTATTCCGCAGTCGGTCTGCCGGCGCGGATCCCCGGAATGAAGCCACCATACTTCTTCATGTTGTCGGCTACTTCTTCGGGGTTGAACGTGATGGCCACGTAGAAGAACGCGAAGAAGACGATCAGCAAGAAGTACGTGATCATGTACAGCGGGTGGTCGCCCTTGACGAAGTGGCGTTCGATCCACACCGCCCAGTCCGATTTCCCACCGCTGAACTGGGCGATGAGGGCCGGGATGTACAGCAGCGACGAGGCGAAGATGACGGGGATGATGCCCGCCTGGTTCACCTTGAGCGGGATGTAGGTCGAGGTCCCGCCGTAGGCGCGACGCCCGATCATGCGCTTGGCGTACTGCACCGGGATCCGGCGCTGCGCCTGTTCCACGAAGACCACCAGGCCGACCATCACGAGGCCGATGGCGATGACGGTGAAGAACGGCACCCAGCCGCCGCCGATGGTGCCCTGCTCCTTGATGGTCCACAGCGCGGCCGGGAAACCGGCGGCGACCGAGACGAACATCAGGATCGACATGCCGTTGCCGATGCCGCGGTCGGTGATCAGCTCACCCAGCCACATGATCGTGGAGGTACCGGCGGTCATCACCGCGACCATGACGATCACCCGGAAGAGCGAGTCGTCCGGCACGATGCCCTGCGGGTCGCAGGTCTGGCTGCGGGCGCTGGAGAACAGCGCGCCGCTGCGGGCGGTGGCGATCAGCGCGGTCGACTGCAGAATCGACAGCGCGATGGTCAGGTACCGGGTGTACTGGGTGATCTTCGCGGTGCCGGACTGGCCCTCCTTCTTGAGGGCCTCCAGCCTCGGGATCACCACGGTCAGAAGCTGCAGGATGATGCTCGCCGTGATGTACGGCATGATCCCCAGCGCGAAGATCGTGAGTTGCAGCAGCGCACCGCCGCTGAACATGTTCACGAGTCCGAACAGGCTGTTCCGGTTGGAGTCCTCTACGCAAGAGCGCACCATCTCGAACGAGACGCCCGGCACCGGGATATGCGACCCGATCCGAAAGAGGACGATGATCGCCAACGTGAACAGCAGCTTCTTGCGCAGGTCGGGCGTGCGGAACGCCCTGGCGAACGCGGTGAGCACACTGCCTCCTGCGCCCCGCCCGTCTTAGGGGCGAGTCGATCGAGTCGTCGGTCCGGTAGGACCACTGGTCAGGTCCCGCACAGGGAACCTCACGGACAATAACAGCGCCGACGGCCCGGAAGTATCGCCCCGGTCCGACGTTCCTGCGACATGACACAACACACGGTAAAAACAGAGCAAGTCATGTGAGAGAGCGGTGCAATGAATCCGCCCCCACGACACAGCAAACCACAGGGGCGCCACCACCTTACCGGCGTGGCGCCCCTGCGCTATAGCCCTCAACGACGTCAAGGCCCGTTCGGTACCGATCCGAACGGGCCATGACGGTCAAACGATCAATCCGGTACGCGCGAGCGTCAGACCGACAGTTCGTCGGCCGAGCCACCCGCGGCGGCAATCTTGGTCTTCGCCGAGCCGGAGAAGGCGTGCACCTTCACCTGGACGGCAACCGAGATCTCGCCGGTGCCCAGGATCTTGACGGGCAGGTTCTTGCGAACCGCGCCCTTCTCGATCAGACCCTCGACGGTGACTTCGCCACCGTTGGGGTACAGGGACTCGATCTTGTCCAGGTTCACGACCTGGAACTCGACCCGGAACGGGTTCTTGAAGCCCTTGAGCTTGGGCAGCCGCATGTGCAGCGGCATCTGCCCACCCTCGAAACGGGCCGGAACCTGGTAACGAGCCTTCGTGCCCTTGGTGCCACGACCGGCGGTCTTACCCTTGGAGCCCTCGCCACGACCCACGCGGGTCTTGGCGGTCTTGGCGCCCGGGGCGGGCCGCAGGTGGTGCACCTTCAGCGGGTTGTCAGCACCCATGTCAGTCGACCTCCTCGACGGTGACGAGGTGCGACACCGTCGCGATCATGCCGCGGATCTCCGGGCGGTCTTCCTTGACGACCACGTCGTGGACGCGCTTGAGACCGAGCGAACGGAGAGTGTCCCGCTGGTTCTGCCTGCCACCGATCTTCGATCGGGTCTGCGTGACCTTGAGACGTGCCATTACGCACCAACCCCCGCGCGGGCCCGCAGAAGCGCGGCCGGGGCCACGTCCTCCAGAGGCAGGCCACGACGAGCCGCGATCTCCTCGGGGCGAACGAGCCCCTGGAGCGCCGCGACGGTCGCGTGCACGATGTTGATCGGGTTCGACGAACCGAGCGACTTGCTCAGCACGTCGTGGATGCCGGCGCACTCGAGCACGGCGCGCACGGGGCCACCGGCGATGACGCCGGTACCCGGCGAAGCCGGCTTCAGGAGCACGACGCCGGCAGCCTTCTCACCCTGGATCGGGTGCGGGATGGTGCCCTGGATACGGGGGACCTTGAAGAAGTGCTTCTTGGCCTCTTCAACACCCTTGGCGATCGCGGCCGGCACCTCCTTGGCCTTGCCGTAACCGACACCTACGGTGCCATCGCCATCGCCGACCACGACCAGCGCGGTGAAGCTGAAGCGACGACCACCCTTCACGACCTTGGCGACGCGATTGATCGCGACCACGCGCTCGACGTAAGCGGTCTTCTCGGCGGCTGCGCCACCATCACGTCGATCCCGCCGGTCCCGCCGCTCGCCGCCGCCGGCGCCGCCACCGCGGCGCTGGGGTCCAGCCATCAGAATGTCCTCACATCTGTCGTTCGAAGCTTGTCCCGGAGCGGGCTCAGAAGGTCAGCCCGTTACCGCGTGCGGCATCCGCGAGAGCGGCGATCCGGCCGTGGTACTTGTTGCCACCACGGTCGAACACGACGGCCTCGACACCGGCAGCCTTCGCACGCTCGGCGACCAATTCGCCGACCTTGCGAGCCTGGGCGGTCTTGTCGCCCTCGCCACCACGGATGGACGGGTCCATCGTGGAGGCCGAAGCGAGAGTGTGGCCGGCGATGTCGTCGATAACCTGCGCCACCATGTGACGGGTGGAGCGGCTCACGACGAGACGGGGCCGCAGCGGGGTGCCGGAAACCTTCTTCCGCACCCGGATGTGCCGGCGCTTGCGTGCGACAGACTTCTTCGCAACGCCCTTGCCGGTCTTCACGCCGACAGCCATGCCTACTTACCAGCCTTTCCGACCTTGCGGCGGATGACCTCGCCGGCGTACTTGACGCCCTTGGCCTTGTACGGGTCGGGCTTACGCAGCTTGCGAATGTTCGCCGCGATCTCACCGACCTTCTGCTTGTCGATGCCCTCGACCGAGAAACGGGTCGGGGCCTCGACCACGAAGGTGATGCCCTCCGGGGCCTCGACGACGACGGGGTGGCTGAATCCGAGCGCGAACTCCAGCGAGGAGCCCTTCGCCTGGACGCGGTAACCGACGCCGCTGATCTCAAGCTTCTTGATGTATCCCTGGGTCACACCAGTGATCATGTTCGCCACCAGCGTCCGGGACAGCCCATGCAGGGCCTTCGAGCGACGCTCGTCGTCGGGACGGGTCACCGCGAGGGTGCCGTCGTCCGACTTCGCGATCTCGATCGGGGCGGCGATGGTGTGCGACAGGGAACCCTTGGGGCCCTTCACGACAACCTCGCGGCCATTGATGGTGACGTCCACACCGGTGGGAACCGGGATGGGGAGACGTCCGATGCGCGACATTGCTCTCCTTCCCTTCCCTTACCAGACGAAGGCGAGGACTTCCCCGCCCACGCCCTTCTTGGCCGCCTGCTTGTCGGTGAGGAGACCGGTCGACGTCGAGATAATCGCGACGCCGAGGCCACCGAGCACCTTCGGCAGGTTCGTGGACTTTGCGTACACCCGCAGACCGGGCTTCGACACACGGCGGACGCCGGCGATCGAGCGCTCGCGGTTCGGGCCGTACTTGAGGACGACGGTGAGCTTCTTGCCCACCTCCGCGTCCTCGACGCGCCAGCCCTGGATGTAACCCTCCTGCTGGAGGATCTCCGCGATGTGCGACTTGATCTTGCTGAACGGCATCACGACGTCGTCGTGATAAGCCGAGTTGGCGTTCCGCAGACGAGTCAACATGTCTGCGATGGGGTCGGTCATGGTCATGACGGCCTCAAGGCCTTTCTCGCCGTGGTTTCCCGGCGTGCGATCCCTCGCCCCGCCGCCCTCCCGAGGGAGAGCGGCGAGGCGACGACTGCGGTGCGGGACCTACGACGTCGTTACTGTTCTCGTTCGTCCCCACGGGACGATCGATTTGCGGGTGCCGCGTCGGTCGCCGAGGCGACCGTCGCGAACTACCAGCTGCTCTTGGTGACGCCCGGCAGCTCGCCGGCGTGCGCCATCATGCGCAGGCACACGCGGCACAGGCCGAACTTGCGGTACACCGAGTGAGGACGGCCACAGCGCTGGCAGCGCGTGTAGCCACGAACCTCGAACTTCGGCTTGCGGGCGGCCTTTGCGATCAGGGCCTTCTTCGCCACGTCTCAGTCTCCTTGTTGCGTTCCTCAGTCGGCGAGCCGACTGCTCACGCTTCCTTGAACGGGAAGCCGAGGAGACGCAGCAGAGCGCGGCCCTCGTCGTCGTTCTTGGCGCTGGTCACCACAGTGATGTCCATGCCGCGAACGCGGTCGATCTTGTCCTGGTCGATCTCGTGGAACATCGACTGCTCCGTGAGACCGAAGGTGTAGTTGCCGCGGCCGTCGAACTGCTTCGGCGAGAGGCCGCGGAAGTCGCGGATACGCGGCAGAGCGATCGACAGCAGACGGTCGAGGAACTCCCACATGCGGTCGCCGCGCAGTGTAACGTGCGCGCCGATCGGCTGACCTTCACGCAGCTTGAACTGCGCGATGGACTTGCGGGCCTTCGTGACCTGGGGCTTCTGGCCGGTGATGGCCATCAGGTCCTTGATCGCGCCGTCGATCAGCTTCGAGTCGCGGGCGGCGTCGCCCACACCCATGTTGACCACGATCTTGGTGACGCCCGGAACCTGCATGACGTTCTCGAACGAGAACTCCTCACGCAGCTTGCCGAGGATCTCCTCGCGGTAACGCTGCTTCAGACGCGGCAGTTCGCGCGCCTCAGTGGTGACCGTCATCAGATGTCCTCACCGGTCCGCTTGGCGTACCGGATCTTGTTGCCCTCGTCATCGAACCGGAAGCCGGTCCGCGTCGGGACCTTCTTTCCGTCCTTCTCCACCACCAGCATCACGTTGCTGACGTGGATGGAGGCTTCCTGGGTGATGATGCCACCGGTCTTGGCACCCTTGGCGGACTGACCCACCTTGGTGTGCTTCTTGATCCGGTTGACGCCCTCGACCAGGACGCGCTCCTTCGGCGGGAAGGCCGCGATGACCTTGCCCTGCTTGCCCTTGTCCTTGCCCGTGATGACCTGTACCAGGTCACCCTTCTTGATCTTCATCGCCTTCGCCATTGGTTAGAGCACCTCCGGCGCGAGCGAGATGATCTTCATGAACTTCTTCTCACGAAGCTCACGGCCGACCGGACCGAAAATACGGGTGCCTCGGGGTTCGCCATCGTTCTTCAGGACAACGGCGGCGTTCTCGTCGAAGCGGATGTAGGAGCCGTCGACACGCCGGCGCTCCTTGACCGTCCGCACGACGACTGCCTTGATGACGTCGCCCTTCTTCACGTTGCCACCGGGGATCGCGTCCTTGACGGTGGCAACGATGACGTCCCCGATGCCCGCGTAGCGCCGGCCGGAGCCACCGAGCACACGGATGCAGAGAATCTCCTTCGCACCCGTGTTGTCGGCGACTCGCAGTCGCGACTCCTGCTGGATCACGTCTAACTCCTGATCGTCACGTCGCGGTCACGACCCACGGTTGGTGGGGCGACCGGCGCTCGCTACTTGGCCTTTTCGAGGATCTCGACGATGCGCCAGCGCTTGCTGGCGGACAGCGGCCGAGTCTCCATGAGGACGACACGGTCACCGACGCCACAGGCGTTCTGCTCGTCGTGAGCCTTCAGCTTGTTCGTGCGGCGGATGACCTTGCCGTACATCGGGTGCTTCACGCGGTCCTCGACGGCGACGACGACGGTCTTGTCCATCTTGTCGCTGACGACGAGGCCCTCACGGGTCTTGCGGAATCCCCGGGTTGCTTCAGTCATCTCAGTCTTCTCGCTCACGCCGCGCCTCCGGTCTCCTGCACGTCGATGCCCAGCTCGCGCTCGCGCATCAGCGTGTAGATCCGGGCGATGTCCTTACGGACAGCCTTGAGCCGCCCGTGATTCTCGAGCTGCCCGGTCGCCGCCTGGAAACGGAGGTTGAACAGCTCCTCCTTGGCTTCGCGGAGCTTGGCGACGATTTCCTCGTCACCGAGTTCGCGGAGCTCGGACGCCTTGGTAACGGCCGCCATCACGCCTCACCAGCCTCGCGCCGGACGATCCGGCACTTCATCGGCAGCTTGTGCACGGCGCGGGTAAGCGCCTCACGAGCCACCTTCTCGTTCGGGTACGACAGTTCGAACATCACCCGACCGGGCTTGACGTTCGCGACCCACCACTCGGGCGAGCCCTTACCGGAACCCATGCGGGTCTCGGCAGGCTTCTTGGTCAGCGGACGGTCGGGGTAGATGTTGATCCACACCTTGCCACCACGGCGAATGTGCCGGGTGATGGCAATACGAGCGGACTCGATCTGACGGTTGGTCACGTACGCCTGGCCCAGGGCCTGGATGCCGTACTCGCCGAACGCCAGTTCCGTACCGCCCTTGGCGCGGCCACCACGCTTGGGGTGGTGCTGCTTGCGGTGCTTGACCCTGCGGGGGATCAGCATCGGGGTCAGGCCTCCGATCCGGATTCGGGCGCCGAGTTCACAGCCTCGGCCGCCGGCGCGGAGCCGGTGTCCGAGGAACCGGTGGCCTGCGCGTCGTTCTGCTGCGGACGTCCGCCGCGGCCACCACGGCCACCGCGCTCGCCGCCACGACCGCCGCCGCCACCCTCGCCACCACGACGGGGACGCTCGGGAGCGCCGCCGCGGGCGGGACGGTTGCTGGCACGAGCCGCAGCGTTCTCGGCGCGAACCTCGGCGATGTTCTTCACGTCGCCCTTGTAGATCCACACCTTCACACCGATGCGACCGAACGTCGTACGGGCCTCGAAGAAGCCGTAGTCGACGTTGGCGCGCAGCGTGTGCAGCGGCACGCGACCCTCACGGTAGAACTCCGAGCGGGACATTTCGGCCCCACCCAGACGACCACCGCACTGGATCTTGATGCCCTTGGCCCCGGCCTTCATGGAGCTCTGCATCGCCTTGCGCATCGCGCGGCGGAAGGACACGCGGCTCGAGAGCTGCTCGGCCACACCCTGCGCCACAAGCTGAGCGTCCACCTCGGGGTTCTTGACCTCGAGGATGTTGAGCTGAACCTGCTTGCCGGTGAGCTTCTCGAGCTCACCGCGGATG
The DNA here is from genome assembly GCF_042754445.1 of Embleya sp. NPDC059213. Taxonomy (NCBI): domain Bacteria; kingdom Bacillati; phylum Actinomycetota; class Actinomycetes; order Kitasatosporales; family Streptomycetaceae; genus Embleya; species Embleya sp. NPDC059213. Next base: position 28,548 of record NZ_JBHZAV010000045.1, on the reverse strand, counting down.
CGGTCGGCCTCCGCACCACGACGGCCGATGACGATGCCCGGCCGGGCGGTGTGGATGTCGACGCGGACGCGCTCACGGGTGCGCTCGATCTCGACCTTCGAGATCCCGGCGCGCTCCATGCCCTTCGTCATCATCTGACGAATCTTGACGTCCTCGCCGACGTAGTCCTTGTAAAGCTTGTCGGCGTACCACCGGGACTTGAAGTCCGTGGTGATGCCGAGACGGAACCCGTGCGGGTTAACCTTCTGGCCCACTAGCGGGTCCTCTCCTTCTCGGCGACAACCACGGTGATGTGGCTGGTGCGCTTGCGGATGCGGTACGCCCGGCCCTGTGCCCGCGGACGGAAACGCTTGAGGGTCGGACCCTCGTCCACGTAGGCGGCGGACACGTACAGGATGTTCGTGTCCAAGTTGTGGTTGTGACCGGCGTTGGCAATGGCGCTGTCCAGCACCTTGCCGACCGGCTCACTCGCGGCCTGCGGAGCGAATCGCAGGACCGCCTGGGCCTCCGCGGCGTTCATGCCACGGATGAGGTCCACCACACGGCGGGCCTTCATGGGCGTGACGCGGATGTACCGCGCCTGAGCCCTGGCTTCCATCGACGTCCCCTTGCTCATCTCGATATCCATGCGATTCGCCGCGTCAGCGACGACGCGACTTCCGGTCGTCCTTCTCGTGACCGCGGAAGGTCCGAGTCGGCGCGAACTCGCCGAGCTTGTGGCCGACCATCGACTCGGTCACGAACACCGGGACGTGCTTACGGCCGTCGTGCACCGCGATCGTGTGGCCCAACATCGCCGGGACGATCATCGAGCGACGGGACCAGGTCTTGATGACGTTCTTGGTTCCCTTGTCGTTCTGTACGTCCACCTTCTTGATGAGGTGGCCGTCGACGAAGGGTCCCTTCTTGAGACTGCGCGGCATCGAGACTGCTCCTAGCGCTTCTTGTTCGTCTTGCGGCGGCGGATGATGAGCTTGTCGCTGGCCTTCTTCGGCCGGCGAGTACGACCCTCGGGCTTACCCCAGGGGCTCACCGGGTGGCGACCACCAGAGGTCTTACCCTCACCACCACCGTGTGGGTGGTCGATGGGGTTCATCGCCACACCGCGGACGGTCGGGCGCTTGCCCTTCCAGCGCATGCGACCGGCCTTGCCCCAGTTGATGTTCGACTGCTCGGCATTGCCGATCTCGCCGATCGTCGCCCGGCAGCGCACGTCCACCAGGCGAATTTCGCCCGAGGGCATGCGGAGGGTCGCGTGAGCGCCCTCCTTCGCCAGCAGCTGCACGCTGACACCCGCGGAACGGGCGATCTTCGCGCCGCCACCGGGCCGAAGCTCGATGGCGTGGATGACCGTACCGACCGGGATGTTCCGGAGCGGCATGTTGTTGCCCGGCTTGATGTCGGCGCCCGGACCGTTCTCGATCCGGTCGCCCTGCTTCAGCTTGTTCGGGCACAGGATGTAGCGCTTCTCGCCGTCCGCGTAGTGCAGAAGAGCGATGCGCGCGGTGCGGTTCGGGTCGTACTCGATGTGAGCGACCTTCGCCGGAACGCCGTCCTTGTCGTTGCGCCGGAAGTCGATCAGTCGGTACGCGCGCTTGTGTCCGCCACCCTGGTGGCGAGCAGTCACACGGCCGTGGTTGTTACGACCACCCTTGCTGTGCAGAGGGCGGACCAGCGACTTCTCCGGCTCGGACCGCGTGATCTCGACGAAGTCGGCGACGCTGGCGCCACGACGGCCCGGCGTCGTCGGCTTGTACTTGCGGATGCCCATGGCTTCTCTTAGTCCTCGTCCGTATCAGCGGCCGTCAGCCGACGGGTCCACCGAAGATGTCGATCCGCTCGCCCTCTGCAAGGGTGACGATCGCGCGCTTCGTGTCCTTGCGCTTGCCGAAACCGGTCTTGGTGCGCTTGCGCTTACCGACGCGGTTGATCGTGTTGACGCTCTCGACCTTGACCCCGAAGACCGCGATGACGGCCTGCTTGATCTGAGTCTTGTTGGCGTCGGGGTGCACGATGAACGTGTACTTGTTCTCGTCGATGAGCCCGTAGCTCTTCTCCGAGATCACCGGCTTCAGCAGCACGTCGCGCGGGTCGGTGTAGGTCTTGCTGGTGACCTTCGTCGTGCTCTCGACGGTGTCGGTGCTCACGCGTGGCTCCCTTCGAGCTCGTCGGAGCTCGCGACCGCCGAGGCGGCCTGGGCCGGTCCGGCGATGAAGCGCTCCAGAGCGGCCTTCGTGAAGACCACGTCGTCGGAGACGAGCACGTCGTAGGTGTTCAGCTGCCCGACCTCGAGCAAGTGCACCTGCGGAAGGTTGCGGGCGCTCAGCCAGGCAGTGGTGTCGGACTTCTCGACGACCAGGAGCACGTGCTTGCGCTCACTGATCTTGCCGAGCAGCGTCTTCGCCGCCTTGACCGACGGCTTGTCGCCCTCGATCAGCGCGGAAACGCAGTGGATGCGCTCGTGACGCGCCCGGTCGGAGAGGGCACCGCGCAGGGCGGACGCCTTCATCTTCTTCGGGGTCCGCTGCTCGTAGTCACGCGGCACGGGACCGTGCACGACGCCACCACCGGCGAACTGCGGCGCGCGGGTCGAGCCCTGACGGGCGCGACCGGTGCCCTTCTGGCGGTACGGCTTGCGCCCACCACCGCGGACCTCGCCACGAGTCTTGGTCTTGTGCGTGCCCTGACGAGCCGCGGCGAGCTGCGCCACGACGACCTGGTGGATCGTCGGGATGCTCACCTGGACGTCGAACAGCCCCGCGGGGAGCTCGATCGTCCCGGACTTCTCGCCGGCGGGCGAAAGAACGTCAATGCTGGTCATGAAATTCACACACCCTTCGCAGCAGTGCGCACCAGAACCAGGCCGCCGTTGGGACCGGGGACCGCGCCCTTGATCAGGAGCAGGCCCTTCTCCGCGTCCACAGCGTGCACGGTCAGGTTCTGGGTGGAGACGCGCTCGTTACCCATGCGGCCTGCCATGCGCACGCCCTTGAACACACGACCCGGGGTGGCGCAGCCACCGATCGAGCCGGGCGAGCGGTGCTTGCGCTGCGTACCGTGCGAGCTGCCGAGACCCTTGAAGCCGTGTCGCTTCATGACACCGGCCGTGCCCTTGCCCTTCGAGGTGCCCATGACGTCGACCTTCTGGCCGGCCTCGAACACCTCGGCGGTGATCTCCTGCGCCAGCGTGTACTCGCCGGCGTCGGAGGTGCGGAGCTCGATCAGGTGGCGACGCGGGGTCACCCCGGCCTTGGCGAAGTGGCCGGCGAGCGGCTTGTTCACCTTGCGCGGGTCGATCGCGCCGAACGCGATCTGGACGGCCGAGTAGCCGTCGACCTCGGCGTTGCGGACCTGGGTCACGACGCAGGGCCCGGCCTCGACCACAGTCACTGGAACGACGCGGTTGTTCTCGTCCCAGACCTGGGTCATGCCGAGCTTCTTGCCCAGAATGCCCTTCATCTGCTTCGTCATCGTCGGTGCGTCCTCAGAGCTTGATCTCGATGTCGACGCCGGCCGGCAGGTCGAGACGCATAAGCGAGTCGACCGTCTTCGGCGTGGGGTCGAGGATGTCGATGAGCCGCTTGTGAGTGCGCATCTCGAAGTGCTCGCGCGAGTCCTTGTACTTGTGCGGCGAGCGGATGACGCAGTACACGTTCTTCTCGGTCGGCAGCGGCACCGGTCCCGCAACCTGCGCACCAGTACGCGTCACCGTCTCGACGATCTTCTTCGCCGAACTGTCGATGACCTCGTGGTCGTAGGCCTTGAGCCTGATGCGGATCTTCTGTCCCGCCATGGCTGCTTCGAATTCCTTCTCTCGTACCGCTGCGGATCACCCCCGCTGACACGGGGAGAAGACTTGGGCTGAAAACCCGTTGGGGTTTCCCTTCCCCGCCGACCCCCGCGGTCGGGCGTGTCGCTCTGTTGCTCACAAGCACCCCTTGGAAACCCTTACGGGCGGCCTGGGGGCCTGGGCAACGTACTCTCGGCGTCACCTTCGCTGCGGCAAGCGAAAGGACGACACGAGGTCGCTAAGCGACGACGCCGGCTGCATGGGTGGCAGGACAGAAGTCCACCGATTGCTCGGAGTCAACTGGGCCGGCGCCCGATCCCGTCTGTGCGACAGGCACGGCGCAGCCCGTTGTCTATCCGAGCAACTTGGCTAGTATGCCCCACGAATGGCGGGCTTGGCCAATCGAGCGGCTCTCCCAGGTTTGAGGGAGCCACCGAGCAGTGGATATCCGGTCCCACCTTGGGGGTGGAATCGATCCGGACAAAGCCCCGCCCGCCGACCCAGGTGGACCGGCGGGCGGGATTTCATCACTTCTTGATCTTGACGACCTGGCCGGCGCCCACGGTGCGGCCACCCTCGCGGATGGCGAAACGCAGGCCCTCTTCCATGGCGATCGGCTGGATCAGCGCGACGTCCATGCCGGTGTTGTCACCCGGCATGACCATCTCGGTGCCCTCGGGGAGGGTCACCACGCCGGTCACGTCCGTCGTACGGAAGTAGAACTGCGGCCGGTAGTTGTTGAAGAAGGGGGTGTGACGGCCACCCTCGTCCTTCGACAGGATGTAGACCTGGGCCTCGAAGTCGGTGTGCGGCGTGACCGAACCCGGCTTGATGATGACCTGGCCGCGCTCGACGTCCTCGCGCTTGATGCCGCGGAGGAGCAGACCGACGTTCTCGCCCGCCTGGCCCTCGTCGAGCAGCTTGCGGAACATCTCGATGCCGGTGACCGTGGTGGTGGTCTTCTCCAGCTTGATACCGATGATGTCGACGGTCTCGTTGACCTTGACGATGCCACGCTCGATGCGGCCGGTGACGACGGTGCCACGACCGGTGATCGTGAAGACGTCCTCGACGGGCATCAGGAACGGCATGTCGGTGTCACGCGGCGGCGTCGGGATCGACTCGTCGACGGCGGCCATGAGACCGAGAAGCTTCTCGCCCCACTCCTTGTCGCCCTCGAGCGCCTTGAGCGCCGAGACCCGCACGACCGGAAGGTCGTCGCCCGGGAACTCGTACTCCGAGAGGAGCTCGCGCACCTCGAGCTCGACGAGCTCCAGGATCTCCTCGTCGTCCACCATGTCGGCCTTGTTCAGCGCGACCACGATGTACGGAACGCCGACCTGGCGGGCCAGGAGCACGTGCTCCTTGGTCTGCGGCATCGGGCCGTCGGTGGCGGCGACCACGAGGATCGCGCCGTCCATCTGCGCGGCACCGGTGATCATGTTCTTGATGTAGTCGGCGTGCCCGGGGCAGTCGACGTGCGCGTAGTGACGGTTCTCCGTCTGGTACTCGACGTGCGCGATCGAGATCGTGATACCGCGCTGCCGCTCCTCCGGCGCCTTGTCGATCTGGTCGAACGGCGTGAAGGGGTTCAGGTCCGGGTACGCGTCGTGCAGCACCTTGGTAATCGCCGCGGTCAGCGTCGTCTTACCGTGGTCGATGTGACCAATGGTGCCGATGTTGACGTGCGGCTTAGTCCGCTCGAACTTAGCCTTCGCCACTGGGGTCCTCCTGTGGACTGGTTCTTTACGCCGTACGACGTCGGGTATCGGGGGTGAGCCGGGGCGGGGGCACCGGAGTCCTGTGGACTCCGGGTCCCCCTGGTATCGCTGGTGCCGCGGTGGCGGTGATTACTCGCCGCGCGACTTGGCGATGATCTCCTCGGCGACGTTCCTCGGAACCTCGGCGTAGGAGTCGAACTGCATGGAGTAGCTCGCGCGACCCGAGGTCTTGCTGCGGAGGTCGCCGACATAGCCGAACATCTCCGACAGCGGGACCAAGGCCTTGACGACGCGCGCACCAAAGCGCTCGTCCATGGCCTGGATCTGGCCGCGACGCGAGTTGAGGTCGCCGATCACATCGCCCATGTAGTCCTCGGGCGTGGTGACCTCGACGGCCATCATCGGCTCCAGAAGAGCCGGACTGGCCTGCCGAGCCGCTTCCTTGAACGCCTGCGAACCGGCGATCTTGAACGCGAGTTCGGACGAGTCGACCTCGTGGTAGCCACCGTCGATCAGCGTCAGACGCACGCCGACCATCGGGTAGCCGGCGAGAACGCCGTACTGCATGGCCTCCTGCGCACCCGCGTCCACCGAGGGGATGTACTCCCTGGGGATACGGCCACCGGTGACCTTGTTGACGAACTCGTACGCGTCACCCTCGAGCGGCTCGAGCGCGATCTGCACCTTGGCGAACTGACCGGTACCACCGGTCTGCTTCTTGTGCGTGTAGTCCACGCGCTCGACGACCTTGCGGATCGTCTCGCGGTAGGCCACCTGCGGCTTGCCGACGTTGGCCTCGACACCGAACTCACGGCGCATCCGGTCGACCAGCACCTCGAGGTGCAGCTCGCCCATGCCACCGATGATGGTCTGGCCGGTCTCCTCGTCGGTGTGCACCTGGAACGAGGGGTCCTCGGCCGCGAGGGACTGGATGGCGACACCCAGCTTCTCCTGCGCACCCTTGGACTTCGGCTCGATCGCGACCTGGATGACCGGAGCCGGGAAGGTCATCGACTCCAGGATCACCGGGTTCGCCGGGTCGCAGAGCGTCTCACCGGTGGTGGTGTCCTTGAGACCCATCACGGCGATGATGTCGCCCGCGCCGACCGACGGGATCTCCTCACGCTTGTTCGCGTGCATCCGGTAGATCTTGCCGATGCGCTCCTTCTTGCCCTTGACCGAGTTCAGCACGAAGCTGCCGGCTTCCAGGACACCCGAGTAGACCCGGACGAAGGTGAGCTTCCCGAGGTGCGGGTCGCGCATGATCTTGAACGCGAGACCGGCGAAGGGCTCGGCGTCGCTCGGCTGGCGAACGATGGACTTCTCGGCGTCGTTGACGTCGTGGCCCTCGATGCCCGAGATGTCGAGCGGCGACGGCAGGTAACGAACGACCGCGTCGAGCAGGGGCTGAACGCCCTTGTTCTTGAACGCGGTACCGCAGAACACCGGGGTGAACGTCGGCTTGTCCTTGTTGTCACCCAGCGTCGAGGCGATGGTGGCGCGACGGATCGCGGCCATGAGCTGCTCCGTGGTGGGCTCGGTGCCCTCCAGGTACAGCTCCATCATCTCGTCGTCGAATTCGGCGATCGTCTCGAGCAGCTTGCCGCGGTACTCGGCGGCGGCCTCGGTGTGCGTGGCGGGGATGTCGACGACGTCGTACATCTCGCCCTTGGCAGCCTCGGCCGACCAGACCAGAGCCTTCATGGCGACCAGGTCGACTACGCCCTGGAAGTCCATCTCGGTGCCGATCGGAAGCTGCATGACCAGCGGAACCGCGCCCAGCCGCTCGTCGATCATGTCGACACAGCGGTGGAACTCGGCGCCGGTGCGGTCGAGCTTGTTCACGAAGCAGATGCGCGGCACGCCGTACCGGTCGGCCTGACGCCAAACGGTCTCGGACTGCGGCTCCACGCCGGCGACACCGTCGAAGACGGTGACGGCGCCGTCGAGCACGCGCAGCGAACGCTCCACCTCGACGGTGAAGTCGACGTGGCCAGGGGTGTCGATGATGTTGATCGTGTGATCGACGTCTTCGAGCGTCCAGTGACAGGTCGTCGCGGCAGACGTGATGGTGATGCCGCGCTCCTGCTCCTGTTCCATCCAGTCCATGGTGGCAGCGCCCTCATGAACCTCACCGATTTTGTAGTTGACGCCTGTGTAGAACAGGATCCGCTCGGTGGTGGTGGTCTTGCCCGCGTCGATGTGGGCCATGATGCCGATGTTTCGGACCTTGGCCAGATCAAGAGCAGTGGTAGCCATCGTGGCTTGTCTTCTCTCGGCTTCTCGTCGTTGCGGGTGGAACTACCAGCGGTAGTGCGCGAAGGCCTTGTTGGACTCGGCCATCTTGTGAGTGTCCTCGCGGCGCTTGACCGCGGCACCGAGACCGTTGCTCGCGTCCAGCAGCTCGTTCATCAGACGCTCGGTCATCGTCTTCTCGCGACGAGCGCGGGAGTAGCCGACGAGCCAGCGGAGAGCGAGGGTCGTGGAGCGGCCCGGACGGACCTCGACCGGCACCTGGTAGGTCGCGCCACCGACGCGGCGGCTGCGGACCTCGAGGGTCGGCTTCACGTTCTCGAGGGCACGCTTGAGCGTGATGACCGGGTCGGTACCGGTCTTCTCGCGGCAACCTTCGAGAGCGCCGTAGACGATCTTCTCGGCGACGGAGCGCTTACCGTGCGACAGGACCTTGTTCACCAGCGAGGTGACCAACGGCGAGTTGTAAACCGGGTCGATGATGACCGGTCGCTTGGGGGCAGGGCCCTTACGCGGCATTAGCTCTTCTCCTTCTTCGCGCCGTAGCGGCTGCGCGCCTGCTTGCGGTTCTTGACACCCTGGGTGTCGAGCGAACCACGAATGATCTTGTAGCGGACACCGGGGAGGTCCTTCACACGACCACCACGAACGAGCACGATCGAGTGCTCCTGGAGGTTGTGACCCTCACCGGGAATGTAGGCCGTCACTTCGATGCCACTCGTGAGGCGCACACGCGCGACCTTGCGAAGCGCCGAGTTCGGCTTCTTCGGCGTCGTCGTGTAAACACGGGTGCACACGCCGCGACGCTGCGGGCTCCCCTTGAGCGCCGGAGTCTTGGCCTTGTCGACCTTGTCCTGGCGGCCCTTTCGGACCAGCTGCTGGATCGTGGGCACCGCGTCTCCGTCTTCTTCGTGCCGAGCGGTCTTTTTGAAGCGACTGCAATGTCTGAATCGGCCTGCATCCCGGTCGACGCCGGAGCCAACCGCAAGTCCGACCCCCGCGGTCGGGCGTGTCGCCCGGTCTTGGGAGTGTGCTTGCTTAGGAGGCTGTGGGTCGGTCTCTCGGGCCTCTCACGCACAGATCCCGTCGGGATCGCGGTGAGCGCAGCCACAAGAGCCCGGGGACACCCCAGGCACAAGGAGAGAGACTACCTACCACAGCAGCAGAGGTCAAAGCGAAAAGAAAGACCCCCGCCACGACATGGAATTCGGTGCTCTCACCGTGGTGGAGCACCGAATCGTTCAGGGCGGTACATCACCCTCCGAGCCCCACCGTACCCGGCATTGCGGCCCGAGGCGAACGAGCGCGCGCCCGGTTCCCCACCGGGGGCGCGAACGTGACTCAGCACACCGCGCGCAGTGCGCCGAACAGATGCAGGTAGTCCGAATAGTCGTCATTGTTCGAATCCAGGACCAAGACCACGATGGTCAGCGCCAGCAGGGCCATGCCGATCCAGCCCAGCACCACGCCGGCGATCGCCATGCCCCGACCCTGCTGGCCGGTACGAGCGGTCTGGGCCAGCGCTATGTGTCCGAAGATCACCGCGAGCAGGCTGCCCAGCCAGTAGAGCCACAGGATGCCCAGGATCATCGACGCGATGGCCAGGCCGTTGGTGCCCGGCTGGGGCAGGTAGCCGCCGTAGCCGGAGTGCTGGGGGTAGCCGTATCCGTACGGCGGCTGCTGCCCGTACTGCGGCGCCTGGCCGTAGCCGTAGGGCGCGGGCGACTCCCCCGGTCCGTAGCCGTATCCGTAGGGCGGGTACGGCTCGCCGTACGGGTTCTGCGCGTCGCCGTACGGCTGCTCTCGATAGGGCCCGTACTCGGACCCGCCAGGGGTGCTCATGGAGGTTCTCCCGGGGTGGGACGACGCGTCGCCGGTATCGTCGCACCGATCGTCGCGCGGTGGAGAGGGTCCGCGTACCGAAGGTATGGATATGCGACAGGGCCGCCACCCCGAAGGATGGCGGCCCTGTGCGTCGACCGGGGGCTGATCAGCCCTGGTAGCCGCCGAAGTCGTACTCCTCCAGCGGGACGGCCTGGCCGGAGCCGGAACCGAACGCGGAGTAGTCCGCCTCGTCGTACCCGGACATCGAGTACATCGCGGCCTTGGCCTCTTCGGTGGGCTCGACCCGGATGTTGCGGTAGCGGGGCATGCCCGTACCGGCCGGGATGAGCTTGCCGAGGATCACGTTCTCCTTCAGGCCCAGCAGCGGGTCCGACTTGGCGTGGATCGCCGCGTCGGTCAGCACCCGGGTGGTCTCCTGGAAGGAGGCCGCCGACAGCCACGACTCGGTGGCCAGCGACGCCTTCGTGATGCCCATGAGCTGCGGACGACCCGAGGCCGGGTGCCCGCTCTCGGACATCACCCGACGGTTCTCGGTCTCGAACCGGCCACGCTCGACGAGCTCGCCCGGAAGCAGCTCGGCGTCGCCCGACTCGATGATCGTCACGCGGCGGAGCATCTGCCGAATGATGATCTCGATGTGCTTGTCGTGGATCGACACACCCTGCGAGCGGTAGACCTGCTGGACCTCCGCCACGAGGTGGATCTGCACGGCACGCTGGCCGAGGATGCGCAGCACGTCGTGCGGGTTGACCGCGCCGACGAGCATCTTCTGACCGACGTCGACGTGGTCGCCCTCGTCGACCAGCAGGCGCGAGCGCTTGCTGACCGCGTACGCCAGTTCCTCGGAACCGTCGTCCGGGACCACCACGACCTTGCGGGTCTTCTCGGTGTCCTCGATGCGCACCCGACCGGCCGCCTCGCTGATCGGGGCGACACCCTTGGGGGTGCGCGCCTCGAAGAGCTCGACGACACGCGGCAGACCCTGCGTGATGTCGTCACCCGCCACACCACCGGTGTGGAAGGTACGCATCGTGAGCTGGGTGCCGGGCTCACCGATCGACTGGGCGGCGATGATGCCGACCGCCTCGCCGATGTCCACGAGCTTGCCGGTCGCCAGGGAGCGGCCGTAGCACATGGCGCAGGTGCCGACCTTGGACTCACAGGTCAGGACCGAACGCGTCTTCACCGACTCGACGCCTTCGGCGACGAGGTGGTTGATGATCACGTCGCCGAGGTCGGCGTTGGCCGGGGCCAGCACCTTGCCGTCGACGACGACGTCCTCGGCCAGGTTGCGGGCGTACACGCTGGTCTCGACGTCGTCGTCCTTGCGGAGCACGCCGTCGGCGCCGCGGGTGGCGATCGACAGGACGAGGCCGCGGTCGGTGCCGCAGTCCTCCTCGCGCACGATCACGTCCTGCGACACGTCCACCAGACGACGGGTCAGGTAACCCGAGTCGGCGGTACGCAGCGCGGTGTCGGCCAGACCCTTACGGGCACCGTGCGTCGAGATGAAGTACTCGAGGACGGACAGACCCTCACGGAAGGACGCCTTGATGGGACGGGGAATCGTCTCGTTCTTGGCGTTCGACACCAGACCACGCATACCCGCGATCTGACGCATCTGCATCATGTTTCCGCGGGCACCCGAGTCGACCATCATGAAGATGGGGTTCGTCTTGGGGAAGTTCAGGTTCATCGCCTCGGCAACCTCGTTGGTCGCCTTGGTCCAGATCTGAATCTGCTCCTGCTGACGCTCGTCCTTGGTGATCAGGCCGCGCTCGTACTGCTTCTGCACCTTCTCGGCCTGGGCCTCGAAACGCTCCAGGATCTCCTTCTTCGCCGGCGGCACGACGACGTCGGAGATGGAGACGGTGACACCGGAACGGGTGGCCCAGTGGAAGCCGGCCTCCTTCAGGTTGTCCAGCGTTGCCGCCACGACCACCTTCGGGTACCGCTCCGCCAGGTCGTTCACGATGATCGACAGCGTCTTCTTGCCGATCTCCTCGTCGACGAACGGGTAGTCCGCCGGCAGGAGCTCGTTGAACAACGCGCGACCGAGCGAGGTGCGCACGCGCAGCGGCGAACCGGGCTCCCAGCCCTCGGGCGCGACCCAGCCGCGCGACGGGACGGTACCCGCCGGCAGCCGCAGCTCGATCTTCGCCTGCAGGTCGAGCTCACGGGCGTCGAACGCCATGATCGCCTCGGCCGTGGACGCGAAGACGCGCCCGTCGCCCTTGGTGATCTCCCGCTCGGAGGTCAGGAAGAACAGCCCGAGCACCATGTCCTGGGTCGGCATGGTGACGGGGCGACCGTCGGCCGGCTTCAGGATGTTGTTGCTGGACAGCATGAGGATGCGGGCCTCGGCCTGCGCCTCCGCGGAGAGCGGCAGGTGAACGGCCATCTGGTCACCGTCGAAGTCCGCGTTGAACGCGGTGCACACGAGCGGGTGGATCTGGATGGCCTTGCCCTCGACGAGCTGCGGCTCGAACGCCTGGATGCCCAGACGGTGCAGCGTCGGTGCCCGGTTGAGCAGCACCGGGTGCTCGGCGATGACCTCTTCGAGCACGTCCCACACCACGGGGCGGGCGCGCTCGACCATGCGCTTGGCCGACTTGATGTTCTGCGCGTGGTTGAGGTCCACCAGGCGCTTCATCACGAACGGCTTGAACAGCTCGAGCGCCATGGCCTTCGGCAGACCGCACTGGTGCAGCTTGAGCTGCGGGCCGACGACGATGACCGAACGCGCGGAGTAGTCCACGCGCTTGCCGAGCAGGTTCTGACGGAAACGACCCTGCTTGCCCTTGAGCATGTCGGACAGCGACTTGAGCGGCCGGTTGCCCGGGCCGGTCACCGGACGACCGCGGCGGCCGTTGTCGAACAGCGCGTCGACGGCCTCCTGGAGCATCCGCTTCTCGTTGTTCACGATGATCTCGGGGGCACCGAGGTCGAGCAGACGCTTCAACCGGTTGTTGCGGTTGATCACGCGGCGGTACAGGTCGTTCAGGTCGGAGGTCGCGAAGCGGCCACCGTCCAGCTGCACCATCGGACGCAGGTCCGGCGGGATCACCGGGACGCAGTCCAGGACCATGCCGTTGGGGCTGTTCCGGGTCTGCTGGAACGCGGAGACGACCTTGAGGCGCTTGAGCGCGCGGGTCTTCTTCTGGCCCTTGCCGGTGCGGATGATCTCGCGCAGCTTCTCGGCCTCGGCGTCGAGGTCGAACGACTCCAGCCGACGCTGGAGCGCCTGCGCGCCCATGCCGCCCATGAAGTACGTGCCGAAACGGTCACGCATCTCACGGAAGAGGATCTCGTCGCCTTCGAGGTCCTGGACCTTGAGGTTCTTGAACCGGGTCCAGACGTCGTCGAGACGGTCGAGCTCGCGCTGGTTGCGGTCGCGAAGCTGCTTCATCTCACGCTCGGCACCTTCGCGCACCTTGCGGCGGACGTCGGACTTGGCGCCCTCGGCCTCCAGCTCGGCGAGGTCGGTCTCGAGCTTCTTCTGGCGCTCTTCGACGCTGGCGTCACGACGCTGCTCGATCTGCTGACGCTCGACCGAGATCTTGGCGTCGAGGGACGGCAGGTCGCGCTGGCGACGCTCGTCGTCGACGTACGTGATCATGTACGCCGCGAAGTAGATGACCTTTTCGAGGTCCTTCGGGGCGAGGTCGAGCAGGTAGCCGAGGCGGCTGGGCACGCCCTTGAAGTACCAGATGTGCGTGACGGGCGCGGCGAGCTCGATGTGGCCCATGCGCTCACGACGCACCTTGGCGCGAGTGACCTCGACGCCGCAGCGCTCACAAATGATGCCCTTGAAGCGGACGCGCTTGTACTTGCCGCAGTAGCACTCCCAGTCCCGGGTCGGACCGAAGATCTTCTCGCAGAAGAGCCCGTCCTTTTCCGGCTTCAGGGTGCGGTAGTTGATGGTCTCGGGCTTCTTGACTTCACCGTGCGACCACTGGCGGATGTCGTCTGCGGTAGCGAGGCCGATACGCAGCTCGTCGAAGAAGTTGACGTCGAGCACTGTTTCGTCAATCCCTCTTTCGGGGTTTGGTCCCGGCGGTCACGGCTGGGGCTGTGCCGTGCTCACCAGTGTGTGTCTTCATCAGGACTGGGGTCGAAATCCCGGGGCCGGCCTCACGGCCGGACCCGGGAGGGAGCCTCAGACCTCTTCGACGCTGCTCGGCTCACGCCGCGACAGGTCGATACCAAGCTCCTCCGCAGCGCGGAAGACGTCCTCGTCGGTGTCGCGCATCTCGATCGACATACCGTCGCTGGAGAGGACCTCCACGTTGAGGCAGAGCGACTGCATCTCCTTGATGAGCACCTTGAAGGACTCGGGGATGCCCGGCTCCGGGATGTTCTCGCCCTTGACGATCGCCTCGTAGACCTTGACTCGGCCGAGGACGTCGTCGGACTTGATGGTCAGCAGCTCCTGGAGCGCGTAGGCGGCACCGTATGCCTCGAGTGCCCACACCTCCATCTCACCGAAGCGCTGGCCACCGAACTGGGCCTTACCACCCAGCGGCTGCTGGGTGATCATCGAGTAGGGACCGGTCGACCGGGCGTGCAGCTTGTCGTCGACCAGGTGGTGCAGCTTGAGGATGTACATGTACCCGACCGACACCGGGTGCGGGAACGGCTCGCCGGAGCGGCCGTCGTACATCTTCGCCTTGCCGGTGCCGTCGATCAGACGGACACCGTCGCGGGTCTTGTTGGTCGAGTCGAGGAGACCGGTGATCTCCTCCTCGCGCGCACCGTCGAAGACCGGGGTGGCGACGTTGGTGCCGGGGGCACCCTGGTCGGCCGCGATCGCCCGGAGGCGACCCTTCCAGTCCTCGTCGTCGCCCTCGACGCTCCAGCCGGTCTTGGCGATCCAGCCGAGGTGCGTCTCCAGGACCTGACCCGGGTTCATGCGGGACGGGACACCGAGCGGGTTGAGGATGATGTCGACCGGGGTGCCGTCCTCCAGGAACGGCATGTCCTCGACCGGCAGGATCTTCGAGATGACGCCCTTGTTGCCGTGTCGACCGGCGAGCTTGTCACCGTCGGTGATCTTGCGCTTCTGCGCGACGTAGACGCGGACCAGCTGGTTCACGCCCGGCGGCAGCTCGTCGCCGGCCTCGCGGTCGAAGACGCGCACGCCGATGACCTTGCCGGACTCGCCGTGCGGGACCTTGAGCGAGGTGTCGCGCACCTCGCGCGCCTTCTCGCCGAAGATCGCACGGAGCAGACGCTCCTCCGGGGTCAGCTCGGTCTCACCCTTGGGCGTGACCTTGCCGACCAGGATGTCGCCGGGTACGACGTCGGCGCCGATCCGGATGATGCCGCGCTCGTCCAGGTCCGCGAGGACCTCTTCGGAGACGTTCGGGATGTCCCGGGTGATCTCCTCCGGGCCGAGCTTGGTGTCCCGGGCGTCGACCTCGTGCTCCTCGATGTGAATCGAGGAGAGCACGTCGTCCTGCACCAGACGCTGCGACAGGATGATCGCGTCTTCGTAGTTGTGACCCTCCCACGGCATGAACGCCACGAGCAGGTTCTTGCCGAGGGCCATCTCGCCCTCTTCGGTGCACGGACCGTCGGCCAGCACCTGGCCGGCCTCGACCCGCGCGCCCTCGTCGACGACGACCTTCTGGTTGAAGGACGTGCCCTGGTTCGAGCGCATGAACTTCTGCACGCGGTACGTGGTGTACGTCGCGTCGTCGTTCATCACGGTGATGTAGTCGGCCGAGACGTCCTGGACCACACCCGGCTTCTCGGCGGTGATCACGTCGGCGGCGTCGACCGCGGCGCGGTACTCCATGCCGGTGCCCACCAGCGGGGACTCCGCCTTCAGCAGCGGCACGGCCTGGCGCATCATGTTCGAGCCCATGAGCGCGCGGTTCGCGTCGTCGTGCTCGAGGAAGGGGATCATCGCGGTCGCGACCGACACCATCTGGCGCGGCGAGACGTCCATGTAGTCGACTTCGTCGCCGGGGATGTAGTCGATCTCGCCGCCGCGGCGACGCACGAGCACACGGGCCTCGGCGAAGACGTCGTCTTCCTTGAGCGGCGCGTTCGCCTGGGCGATGACGAAGCGGTCTTCCTCGTCGGCCGTCAGGTAGTCGATGCCGTCGGTGACCCGGCCCTCGATCACCTTGCGGTACGGGGTCTCCACGAAGCCGAACGCGTTGACCCGACCGTAGGACGCGAGCGAGCCGATCAGGCCGATGTTCGGGCCTTCGGGGGTCTCGATCGGGCACATCCGGCCGTAGTGCGACGGGTGCACGTCACGGACCTCGAAGCCGGCCCGCTCACGCGAGAGGCCACCGGGGCCCAGGGCGGAGAGACGACGCTTGTGGGTCAGGCCCGACAGCGGGTTCGTCTGGTCCATGAACTGGGAGAGCTGGCTGGTGCCGAAGAACTCCTTGATGGAGGCGACGACCGGCCGGATGTTGATCAGGGTCTGCGGCGTGATCGCCTCGACGTCCTGGGTGGTCATCCGCTCGCGGACGACGCGCTCCATCCGGGCCAGGCCGGTCCGGACCTGGTTCTGGATGAGCTCGCCGACGTTGCGCAGGCGACGGTTGCCGAAGTGGTCGATGTCGTCGACCTCGACCACGATCTCCTGGCCCGACGCGCCTTCCATGGCCTCTTCGCCGGCGTGCAGCTTGACCAGGTACTTGATGGTCGCGATGACGTCTTCGACGGTCATGACGCCGGCGTCCAGCGCCTGCTCGACCCCGAGCTTCTTGTTCACCTTGTAGCGGCCGACCTTGGCGAGGTCGTAACGCTTCGGGTTGAAGTAGAGGTTCTCGAGCAGGGTCTGCGCGGCCTCGCGGGTCGGCGGCTCCCCCGGACGCAGCTTGCGGTAGATGTCCAGCAGCGCGTCGTCCTGGCCCTGGGTGTGGTCCTTCTCCAGGGTCTGCCGCATCGACTCGTACTGGCCGAACTCCTCGAGGATCTGGGAGTCGGTCCAGCCGAGCGCCTTCAGCAGCACGGTGACGCTCTGCTTGCGCTTGCGGTCGATGCGGACACCGACGGTGTCGCGCTTGTCGATCTCCAGCTCCAGCCAGGCACCACGCGAGGGAATGACCTTCGCGCTGAAGATGTCCTTGTCGGACGTCTTGTCGACCTGGCTGTCGAAGTAGACACCCGGGGAGCGCACGAGCTGGGACACCACGACACGCTCGGTGCCGTTGATGATGAAGGTGCCCTTGTTCGTCATGAGCGGGAAGTCGCCCATGAAGACCGTCTGGCTCTTGATCTCGCCGGTCTCGTTGTTGGTGAACTCGGCCGTGACGAACAGCGGCGCCGAGTACGTGAAGTCGCGCTCCTTGCACTCCTCGATGGAGTTCTTCGGAGGCTCGAACCGGTGGTCCCGGAACGTCAGGGACATCGAACCGGAGAAGTCCTCGATCGGAGAGATCTCTTCGAAGATCTCTTCGAGGCCGGACTTGGTGGGCACATCCTGTCCGCCCGCGAGGGCGGCCTCGACCCGTGCCTTCCACGCACTGTTGCCGAGCAGCCAGTCGAAGCTCTCGGTCTGCAACGCGAGAAGGTTCGGAACCTCCAGGGGTTCCCTGATCTTGGCGAAGGAGATGCGGAGCGGGGCAGTGGCGGCGCCGGGGTTGGTAGCGGAGGCGGTGCGCGAGGCGGCCAAGAGGGGTCCTTCCGAGGGCTCGGACTCACTATGCGCATACAAGACGGCCCGGGTTCATACACCGGGAGAAGTCGATAGGCAGCGCAAAGGGTCAGTGTAGCCACAAGGCACACCGCTGTCCAGCCCCTACGAAGGGCCGGTCCACCACCCGGATTCAGAAACCATCCGGCAACCGTGCTTCAGGGGTGCGTCCGAAGAATTGCGCGCCCCGATCCGTTCGTCAAGGGGTTGCTTTCCCCCTCAGAGCCGACGGAACCCTTCCGCGCCCCGGGAAAACCGGACGGAGGTCCCGATCCTGCGGCCTGCGACGAGAGTCTCGTCACATCGGCCGACCGGGTTCGCGAGGAGCCTCGGGAAGCCTGGAAAACACGGTAGACCGCCCGTCCGACAACGACCGGATCCGGCGGCTCACGAGAGGGTCCGCGCGCCCTGGCGCGCGCCCTCGGCGAGGCGCGACGGGCCTGGTACGAGCGGGTTCGGCGGACGCCGAGAGTGTTGGGAGTATCACCCTTTCGAGCGAGGCCGAGAGAGGTATGTCCGACTCTGGGCGGCTCGCCGCGGGGGTCGCCCGGCGCCGTCGAACGGTCCGTGATCCGGTCCGGAAAAGCCCGAAGGCGATCGCCCTGACGGACGATCGCCTTCGGTGATGCCGCCCGAAGGGGCGGCGTCGAATTACTTGACCTCGACCGAGGCGCCGGCGCCTTCGAGGGCAGCCTTCGCCTTCTCGGCGGCCTCCTTCGAGACCTTCTCCAGGAGCGCCTTGGGGGCGGAGTCCACGAGGTCCTTGGCCTCCTTCAGACCGAGGCTCGTGAGCGCGCGCACCTCCTTGATGACCTGGATCTTCTTCTCGCCGGCACCCGTGAGGATGACGTCGAACTCGTCCTGCTCCTCGGGCGCTTCCGCGACGGCGACCGGGCCGACGGCGACGGCGGCCGGGGCGGCAGCCTTGACGTCGAAGGTCTCCTCGAAGAGCTTCACGAAGTCCGAGAGCTCGATGAGGGTCATTTCCTTGAACGACGCAAGCAGCTCGTCGTTGCTGAGCTTCGCCATGATCGGCGGTCCTTCCTGATCAATTCGGCTGGTGCCGGGTGGTGTGGGATGGCGGGGGCGCTGCCCCCGGCGACCAAGGTCGCGACTGCCGAACTACTCGGCGGTCTCGGCCTCGGCGGCGGGAGCCGGCTCGCCGGCACCGCCCTGCTCGACCTTCGCGCGCAGCGCGTCCGCAGTGCGGACGAACTCCGTGAGCGGAGCCTGGA
The DNA here is from genome assembly GCF_042754445.1 of Embleya sp. NPDC059213. Lineage (NCBI taxonomy): Bacteria > Bacillati > Actinomycetota > Actinomycetes > Kitasatosporales > Streptomycetaceae > Embleya > Embleya sp. NPDC059213. Next base: position 10,044 of record NZ_JBHZAV010000045.1, on the reverse strand, counting down.
AGGTCGCCGCGGCCTTGGCCATGGTTCCCTTCATGGCGCCCGCCAGCTTGGACAGCAGCACCTCGCGGGACTCGAGGTCCGCGAGCTTCTTGATCTCGTCGGCGCTGAGCGCCTTGCCCTCAAGGACGCCGCCCTTGATGACGAGAAGGGGGTTCGCCTTGGCGAAGTCACGCAGGCTCTTCGCGGCCTCCACGGGGTCACCCGTGACGAACGCGATCGCGGACGGGCCTTCGAAGAGGTCGTCCAACTGAGCGATGCCCGCCTGGTTGGCGGCGATCTTGGTCAGCGTGTTCTTCACCACGGCGTACTGCGCGTTCTCACCGAGCGAACGACGCAGCTCCTTGAGCTGCGCGACGGTGAGTCCGCGGTACTCGGTCAGCACTGCGGCGTTCGAGTCACGGAACTGCTCCGTGAGCTCGGCGACCGCGGCCGCCTTGTCGGGCCTCGCCATAGGGCTGGCCTCCTTCCGCGATGCGATTGCCGATCGACCGTGGCGGTCGATCGTGTGCCGGATGAATACGCCGGTCCGCAGGGCGGAAGGGGTCCACATACAAAAACGCCCCGGCGCAGGCGCACGGGGCGTACATCCTCGAAACACGCGGAGTCCGCGGGTCTCGGGGGCAACGTCTCACGTTCACACCTGCGCAGGCCGTCCGCAATGCGGAACCTTCGTTTGCCGACCCTGCCTTACGGCACGACGACAACGACCGACGGTCTTTGGCTCGGTGCCAAGGTACGCGATGGCACTCGTTCGGAGCAAATCGGTTCGCGGAGGAAGGGCTGGCGCGGCGCGGGCCGACGGCGAACGTGCCGAGGCCCGGCACACCGTGGGGTGTGCCGGGCCTCGTTCGCGTGCGGGCGGATCAGACCGCCTCTTCCTCCACCAGGAGGTTGCGGACGCGGTTCGGGTCGACCTGGATGCCGGGGCCCATCGTGGTCGAGACGCCGACCTTCTTGATGTAGCGACCCTTGGCGGCCGACGGCTTCGCGCGGAGCACCTCTTCGAGGGCGGCGGCGTAGTTCTCGACGAGCTGGGTGTCGTCGAACGTCGTCTTGCCGATGATGAAGTGCAGGTTCGAGTGCTTGTCGACGCGGAACTCGATCTTGCCGCCCTTGATCTCGTTCACGGCCTTCGCCACGTCGGGCGTGACCGTGCCGGTCTTCGGGTTGGGCATGAGGCCACGCGGGCCGAGCACGCGGCCCAGGCGGCCGACCTTGCCCATCAGGTCCGGGGTGGCGACGACGGCGTCGAAGTCGAGCCGACCCTTCGCGACCTCGTCGATCAGCTCGTCGGAGCCGACGATGTCGGCGCCGGCGGCCTTGGCAGCCTCGGCACGGTCACCGGTCGCGAAGACCAGGACCCGGGCGGTCTTGCCGGTGCCGTGCGGGAGGATGACGGTGCTGCGGACCATCTGGTCGGCCTTGCGCGGGTCGACGCCCAGGCGCATGGCCACCTCGACGGTGCCGGCGAACTTGGAGGGCGAGGTCTCCTTGGCCAGGCGAACGGCCTCGAGCGGCGAGTAGAGCCGGTCGTGGTCGACCTTGGTGTCGGCCTCGCGGTAGGACTTGCTGCGCTTCACTGAAAGCTCCTGAAATTCCGAAAGGAGTTGTGGTGGGAGCGGGTCGCGCGGACCCTTCCACTCCGCCAGGTCGTGGGCTTTCGCGCACGTCCTCGCGTCGGTTCTGGTACTGCCGGACTGCGGGGCTCGATCAGCCCTCGACCGTGATGCCCATCGAACGCGCGGTGCCGGAGATGATCTTCTCCGCGGCGTCGATGTCGTTGGCGTTCAGGTCGGCCATCTTGGTCTGCGCGATGCCGCGGATCTGCTCGCGGGTGACCTTGGCGACCTTGGTCTTGTGCGGCTCGCCCGAGCCCTTCTCGACACCGGCGGCCTTGAGGATCAGGCGCGCGGCCGGCGGCGTCTTCGTCACGAAGGTGAAGGAACGGTCTTCGTAGACCGAGATCTCCACCGGGACGATGTCGCCACGCTGCGACTCGGTCGCCGCGTTGTACGCCTTGCAGAACTCCATGATGTTGACGCCGTGCTGGCCCAGAGCGGGACCGACCGGCGGGGCCGGCGTGGCTGCGCCGGCCTTGATCTGCAGCTTGATGATCGCTGACAGCTTCTTCTTCTTGGGAGGCATTTTTTCCGGGTCCTTCGACGAGATGTACGTCCCGATCACCACGCGGAGCGCGGACGTGTTCGGGCCCGCCACGCGGTGCGGCGCCCCCTCAACGATAACCACCGTTGTGAGGGCGCCTTGTCCACCACCCGGATGCGACCCCGGCGAAACGGGGTCCCACCTGGGGGAAGTATCAGTTCTTCTGGATCTGGCTGAACGAGAGCTCGACCGGCGTCTCGCGCCCGAAGATCTCCACCAGACCCTTGACCTTCTGCGAGTCGGCGTTGATCTCGTTGATCGTCGCCTGCAGCGTCGCGAAGGGACCGTCGATGACGGTGACCGAGTCGCCGACCTCGAAGTCGAGCACCTTGACCTCGGTCGTGCTCTTGGCACCGCTGCCGCCGCCGGCCGCCTTCTCCTCCTCGGGGGCGAGGATCTTGACGACCTCGTCGAGGGTGAGCGGGAAGGGCTCGTGCGCGTTCCCGACGAAGCCGGTCACCCCGGGGGTGTTCCGGACCGCGCCCCACGACTCGTTCGTCAGGTCCATCCGGACCAGCACGTAGCCGGGGAACTTGTTGCGCTTGACGGTCTTGCGCTGGCCGTTCTTGATCTCGACGACCTCTTCCTGCGGCACCTCGACCTGGAAGATGTACTCCTCCATGTTGAGCGAGGTGGTGCGGGACTCGAGGTTGGCCTTCACGCGGTTCTCGTAGCCCGCGTACGAGTGGATGACGTACCACTCGCCCGGGGCGCGGCGGAGCGCGTCCTTGAAGTCCTCGACCGGGTCGCCCTCGGGGGCGTCCTCGAGCTCGGCGTCGTCGTCCTCGGCCTCGGCGGCTTCGGCGTCGTCCTCGAACTCGTCGTCCGCGTCCTCGGCGTCGTCGTCCTCGGTGGCCTCGGTGTCTTCCACTTCGTCATCGGTGGAGACGGCCGGGGCCTCGGCCGCGTCTTCGAGGTCTGCGTCCTCGAAAGCTGCGGCCTCCGCCTGCTCCGACAGGGCCACCGTCTCGTCGGCGGAGTTGTCGGCGGACAGGTTCGGGTCAGACACGTTGGGTACTTCTTCCTGGCTGGGGGTCGAACGGTCGTTGCAGGCGCGCTGCGAAAAGGGGTGAGGCTCAGCCGAAGATGGCGAGCGCGGCCTTCGCGAAGCCGAGGTCGAGTCCGTAGACGATGCCGATGATCATCAGGCAGAACACGATGACCACCGTGGTGTACGTGCTCAGCTCGTTGCGGGTCGGCCAAACGACCTTGCGCAGCTCGGCGATGATTTGCCGGTAGAAAAGAGCCGCCCGCGCGAACAGGTTCTTCTTCTTCTGCTCCGGCTTGCCCGAAGAACCCTTCGGGCGGTTCGCCCGGCGACCGCCGGGGGGCTCGTCGTCGGAGCCGCGGCCATCAGAGCTGCTGTGCTCAGGCGTAGCCGTGGAGCCGTGGGCCTCCGTCAACTCGTCCTCACCTGATCCGGTCCGACCGTGATCACCGACGGGGTTGTCGGCGCCGACAGTTTGCGCTGACTGCGTACGAGCCACGGCCGATCCGAGGATCGACAGCGGTTCGCACATCGCAGGGCACGAGGGACTTGAACCCCCAACCCCCGGTTTTGGAGACCGGTGCTCTGCCAATTGAGCTAGTGCCCTTCACGTGGTCATCAACCTAGCGGAGACACCGACCCGAGAACACAACATTTTCGGGCGCGGCAGCATGCAGGTTGGGACCGCCAAGCGTCGAGTGTACGGGGTCCGGTGCGTCAGGTCGAACCCGTGCCGCGCGGGTCCGCCGGATCGACGCGCCGGCGCGAAATCGACAGGCCCGCGCCGAGGCGGAAATGCGACCATGGCCGGCATGACGGCTCCCACCCCCAGCTCCCCGTCCGGGCCCACCGCCAAGCGCCGGGTCTCGGCCCTCGTCGGTGCCATCGCCGAGTCCGCGACGCTCGCGGTCGACGCCAAGGCCAAGGCGCTCAAGGCCGCCGGTCGACCCGTGGTCGGCTTCGGCGCGGGCGAGCCGGATTTCCCCACGCCCGAGCACATCGTGGAGGCGGCGGTCGCGGCCTGTCGCGAGCCGAGGTTCCACCGCTACACGCCGGCCGGCGGGCTGCCCGAGCTGAAGGCCGCGATCGTGGCCAAGACGCTGCGTGACTCGGGCCTGGTGGTGGACCCGGCCCGGGTCCTGGTGACCAACGGCGGCAAGCAGGCGATCCACGAGGCGTTCGCGGCCGTCCTGGACCCGGGCGACGAGGTGCTCGTGCCGGCGCCGTACTGGACCACCTACCCGGAGTCGATCAAGCTCGCGGGCGGGGTCCCGGTGGCCGTGGTCGCCGACGAGGGCACCGACTACCTGGTGTCCCTCGAGCAGTTGGAGGCGGCGCGCACCGAGCGCACCAAGGTGCTGGTGTTCGTCTCGCCGTCGAACCCGACCGGCGCGGTGTACTCGCGGGAGCAGACCGAGGCGATCGGGCGCTGGGCCCTCGAACACGGGCTGTGGGTGTTGACCGACGAGATCTACGAGCACCTGGTCTACGACGACGCCGAATTCGTGTCGATGCCGGTGCTGGTGCCCGAGCTCGCGGACCGCTGCGTGATCGTCAACGGGGTCGCCAAGACGTATGCGATGACCGGCTGGCGGGTCGGTTGGATCATCGCTCCCGAGGACGTGATCAAGGCGGCCACCAACTTCCAGTCGCACGCCACCTCGAACGTGTGCAACATCGCGCAGGCCGCCGCGCTCGCCGCGCTGACCGGCGATCCGGCCGCGGTGGAGACGATGAAGGTCGCCTTCGACCGGCGCCGGCGCACGATCGTGCGGATGCTGAACGAGATCCCGGGCGTGCGGTGCCCCGAGCCCAAGGGCGCGTTCTACGTCTACCCGTCGGTCAAGGGGGTGCTGGGCAAGGAGATCCGGGGGGTGCGGCCGGCGACCTCGGCCGAGTTGGCGGCCCTGATCCTGGACGAGGTCGAGGTGGCCGTGGTGCCGGGCGAGGCGTTCGGCACCCAGGGCTATCTGCGGCTGTCCTACGCGCTCGGGGACGAGGACCTGGTCGAGGGGATCGAGCGGATCGCCCGGCTGTTGGGCGAGGCGAAGCGGTAGGCGCGGCGCCGGCGCGGTCGTTCACGTGCCGGCCGCCGAAGTTTCGGCTCTCCTTCAGGGGATCATCCGCAGTACCCCTCACGTGCGAGGGGCCGGTGGTCCATGATCTGTGGATGGATCGTCCCGCACGCGATGTCCGCACCCTCCCGAAGGCTCATCTCCACCTGCACTTCACGGGATCCATGCGGTCGCAAACCCTGTTGGAACTGGCGGATCTGCACGGAGTGCGGCTGCCCGACTCGCTGACCTCGGGTCGACCACCACGATTGCGGGCCACCGACGAGCGGGGCTGGTTCCGGTTCCAGCGGTTGTACGACATCGCCCGCTCGTGTGTGCGCACGCCGGACGACATGCACCGGCTGGTCCGCGAGGCGGCGGAGGACGACCGGTCCGAGGGTTCGGGCTGGTTGGAGATCCAGGTGGATCCGACCTCGTACGCGCCGCGCCTGGGCGGGTTGACGCCGGCGGTCGAGATCGTGCTCGACGCGGTGGAGGCCGCCCGGGAGGCGACCGGGATCGGGATCGCCGTGGTGATCGCGGCGAATCGCACCAAGCACCAGTTGGAGGCGCGCACGCTGGCCCGGCTCGCCGCGCAGTACACCGACCGGGGTGTGGTCGGCTTCGGGCTGTCCAACGACGAGCGGCGGGGGCGGGCGCCCGCGTTCGAGCGGGCCTTCGAGATCGCCCGGCACGCCGGGCTGTTCGCGAACCCGCACGGCGGCGAGTTGGACGGGCCGCGCAGCATCCGCGAGTGCGTGGACATATTGGGCGCGCGCCGGCTCGGGCACGGGATCCGGGTGGTGGAGGATCCCGAGTTGATGGCGCTGCTCGCGCGGCGGCGGATCGTGTGCGAGGTGTGCCCGGCGTCCAACGTCGCGCTCGGCGTCTACGACAAGGCCGCGGATGTGCCGCTGCGGAGGTTGTTCGACGCGGGGGTGCCGATCGCGTTGGGCGCCGACGATCCGTTGTTGTTCGGTTCGCGGTTGGCCGCGCAGTACGAGTCGGCTCGCGACGATCACGGTTTCGACGACGCGGAGTTGGCCGAGCTGGCCCGGCAGTCGATCCTGGGCTCGGTGGCGCCGGCGCACGTACAGCGCGCGCTGCTGGACGGGGTGGACGGGTGGCTGGCGGCGCCCGGTGTCGCGGCGCGGGCGGATCTGCTGCCCGCCCGGCCGCCGGCTCGGTGACCGAAGGGCGCGGCCGGCCCCGGGTCAGAGCTCGGCGTTGATCAGGACCGGTTCGTTGATCAGGGTCACGCCGAACACCTCGTGCACGCCGTCGCGCACCTCGCGGGCCAGGGTGAGCAGGTCCTCGGTGCTGGCCTCGCCGCGGTTGGTCAGGGCCAGCGTGTGCTTGGTGGAGATGCGCGCCCGGCCCTGTCCGTAGCCCTTGGTGAAGCCGGCCCGCTCGATCAGCCAGGCCGCGGAGGTCTTCACGTGGTCGGCGCCGGAGGGGTAGCGCGGCGGGGTGACGTCGGGGCCCAGGTGCCGCGAGGTTCGGGTGGTCAGCTCGGCGAAGGCGTCGTGGGTGAGGATCGGGTTGGTGAAGAACGAGCCCGCGCTCCAGGTGTCGTGGTCGGCCGGGTCCAGCACCATGCCCTTGCCGCGCCGCAGGCTCAGCACCGCCGTCCGGGCCGCCTCGACCGGGACCTGCTCGCCCGGCTCGACGCCGAGCGTACGAGCCAGTTCGGCGTACCGGATCGGCGCCGAGCGGCCCGCGTCGTCGCGCAGCCGGAAGCGCACTCGCAACACCACGAAGCGGTCGTCGCCCTTGAAGACGCTGTGCCGGTAGGTGAAGCGGCATTCGGCGGCGGTCAACGTGCGCAGGGCGCGCTCGGTCCGGTCGTAGACCTCGACCGCGGTGATCGTCTCGGCGACCTCCTGGCCGTACGCCCCGACGTTCTGCACCGGCGTCGCGCCGGCACTGCCCGGGATGCCCGCGAGGCATTCGATGCCGGACAGGCCCGCGGCGACGGCGGCGGTGACCACGTCGTCCCACGGCACGCCGGCCTCGACGCTCAGGTCGGTGCCGGCCAGGTGCAGCCCGGTGGTGGCGATCCGCAGTACGTCCCCCGGGAATCCGTCGTCGCCGACGACCAGGTTGCTGCCGCCGCCGAGCACGAGCAACGCGATGCCCTGCTCGTCGGCGGCACGAACGATCGCCGGCACCGCGTCGGTGGTCGTGGCCGTGTGGAGCCGACGGGCCGGACCGCCGAGGCGGAGGGTGGTCAGGGAGGCGAGAGGCGCGTCGGTTTCAGGCTGCACCGTTGGATTCTCGCATCCCGGCCGGGGCGGGACTCAGGCGAGCTGGACCACGGCCCTGGGCACACCCAGGACCTTGGCACCGCCGGCGGTGACCACCAGGTCCACCCGGGCCCGGCGATCGTCCAGGAGCACCGCGACCTTGCCGGTGACCTCGATGGTCGCGCCCTCGACGGTGTCCGCGACCACGACCGGCTTGGTGAAGCGCACGCCGAACTCGATCAGCGCGCCCGGGTCGCCGAGCCACTCGGTGACCACCCGCGCGGCCTCGGCCATGGTGAACATGCCGTGCGCGATCACGTCCGGCAGGCCGACCTCGGTGGCGAACCGGCCGTTCCAGTGGATCGGGTTGAAGTCGCCCGAGGCGCCCGCGTAGCGGACCAGGGTCTCCCGGGTGACCGGGAAACTGCGGGCGGGCAGTTCGGTGCCGACCGCGACGTCGTCGAAGGAGATCTTGGCGGTCATGGTCAGCCCTCCGAGTCGTCGGCCGCGGCGCGGGCCACCAGGGTCGAGAGCGCGGTGACGATGTGCTCGCCCTCCACGGTGGTCACCTCGGCGCGCGTGGTGAGGATGTCGTTGCCCGCGAGGGACTTGATGTTGTCCACGGTGGTCACCACGGTCAGCCGGTCGCCGGCGCGGACCGGGCGGGTGTAGGTGAACTTCTGGTCGCCGTGCACGACGCGCGAGTAGTCCAGGCCCAGCTCGGGGTCGTAGACCACCTGGTCCGCGGCGCGCATGGTGACCACGATCGCGAAGGTCGGCGGCGCGATCACGTCCGGGTGGCCGAGCGCCTTGGCCGCCTCGGGGTCGTTGTACGCGGGATCGGGGTCGCCGATCGCGGCGGCGAACTCGCGGATCTTCTCCCGACCCACCTCGTACGGCTCGGTGGGCGGATACGTCCGCCCGATGAACTTCGCGTCCAGCGGCATGTAGCGGTTCTCCCTGGTGGGTGGCGGGCCGGTGTGGGCAACGCTGCGGAGAATACGACAACGAGGCCACCCCCCTGATGGGGAGTGGCCTCGTCGGTGTCGTGGTGCGAACCGCCTAGCGGGTTTCGCGGTGCGCGGTGTGCGCGTTGCAGCGGGGGCAGTGCTTCTTCATCTCAAGACGGTCCGGGTCGTTACGCCGGTTCTTCTTGGTGATGTAGTTCCGCTCCTTGCACTCCACGCAGGCCAGCGTGATCTTCGGGCGGACGTCGGTGGCAGCCACTGGAGTGCCTTCCTTGCGGTCAGGGGTGAATACAGCAAAAGCAGCCGATGCGGAGTCTCCCCCGAATCGGCTCGCTTGGTAGCGGCGACCGGACTTGAACCGGTGACACAGCGATTATGAGCCGCTTGCTCTACCGTCTGAGCTACGCCGCCTCAACGAGGCCCCCGCCTGTTTCCAGGCGGGGATCCCATCGTCTGAGCCCCAATACGGAATCGAACCGTAGACCTTCTCCTTACCATGGAGACGCTCTACCGACTGAGCTATTGGGGCGAGCAGGAAAACCATACACGCTGCCCGTCACCGATCGGAAATCGATTGGCGCAACGCCCCCGGCTCTACTGCTCGGCGGACCAAACAGCCCTGGTCAGAGCACCTTCGACGGTTTGCGAGTAGACGGCGGCGGCCAGCCACGCGGCGGACAAAAGGTCGTTGTCGCCCGCGCGAAGACGCCCGAAAACATCCCGTTCGCGGCCCGCCGCGACCTGCCCGAGGCGCTCGACCAGGGTCGCTCCCGTGGCCAGCCCGACCCGGCGCAGTCGGGCGGTGTCGGCGGCGGTGGAACCGGCCAGCGCGAGCACCGGCCGACCGCCGCTGATCGCTCGCTCTACGTGACGGTGCATCAGGTACAGCGGGCCGGCCGGGAGTTCCTCGGCCGCGACGGTCACGGCGGGGGTCGACGCGGCGGCCGGGAGGTCGGCGCGGTGCAGCCGGTCCAGGCCCAGGTCGACCCGGCCCAGCCGGTCCTCGGCCAGTCGCAGTGTCGGTCCCTCGCCCAGCGGGACGCCGACCGCGAGCACCCGCACGGCACGGTCGGCGCCGGGTTCGAGGCGGCCGATCAGCCGCAAGCGCAGGCCCGGACAGGTCGCCAGCAGGCGCAGGTTGTCGCGGTAGGCGAAGGCGGGGTCGGCGTGCGCGACGAGCAGGTGCACATCGAATCCGGCGCAGACTGCGTGGACCCGGTCCCGGGCGCCGGGGGTCGGGCCGAGCACGGTGACGTCGAGGAAGACCAGGTCGGCGCCTGCGGGGCGGTCGTCGGCGGGCCGATCGCGGTGGCCGACGACGCGGTCGACCTGGGTGGCCGGCGGCACGTCCCACAGCGCGCCGAGCGGCTCGTCGGTCCAGGCCGCGCCACCGGCCCGGGCCGCGCGGACCCCCTGGCCGGCGCCGAGCCGGCCGCCGGCGGACACGGTGGCGCCGGAGACGACCAGGCCGGCGCGGGTGAGCGCGACCGGGTCGATGGAGGTGTCGCCGACCCGGATCGCGCGGGTCGCGGGGGCGCCCCCCCGGGGGGGGGCGCCGGGGGGGCCGGCGCCCCAGGTGGGGCGGGGGGTGGGGTTTAAAAAAAAGTAGCAAGCCCCCCAAAAAG